>NZ_JAGXJM010000269.1:0-276 GCF_019091445.1 Streptomyces sp. GbtcB7 | reverse complement strand
ATCAGTTTTCAACTAGATTGAGGAAGTTAGAGAGACCTTTCCCTTTCTTCACTACAAGCATGAAAACGAATGCACTCCTTTCTAGTATGCCTCCATCAATGGTTCAAATTTCAAATGGAACAACCCTAGGCAACATATGACTCAGAACAGGGAATTTTAGTTGTGACACAAAACTTACCCATAACTCTTCTGTGTTAAAACTTATCAGATATTAAGCCCTTTCCTAACAGCTTAACTTTTTATCATGGTATCAGAGCAGGTTTGCATTGTTGGGCA
>NZ_JAGXJM010000268.1:0-276 GCF_019091445.1 Streptomyces sp. GbtcB7 | reverse complement strand
ACACATTGTGACAATTGATGAGAATTTCTTATGTATCATTATAATGAATGCGCAACATTCATGAGTCACTAAGATTCGGTTACTTGAATCGGTTATTGTCTCCAATGATGAGAATGAAGACATCGACTCATGTAGGCTTTAACATAAATCGTCCGGGACAATTTGGACGTGTTTTGATGATCCGTATATTAAAGAGTAAAGACTCTCACGAACATCCTTTCTTTTGAGCAAAGTAACCATTGAGATCAAAGATCACCAAAATACAACTTGGTGGAG
>NZ_JAGXJM010000267.1:0-276 GCF_019091445.1 Streptomyces sp. GbtcB7 | reverse complement strand
CGCCTGCGGGACGGAATGGACGAACCCCGGCACCCCCGCCACCGCGACCTCGAGATGACGCGAATCGACATCGCCCGCCACGTAGATGAGATGGGCGGTCGGGACGCCGAGCGCGAGAGCGTAAGCGACAGCTTGATAGACGTCGCCGTTCGCCGGCGACCCCGCGTTGGGGCTCAGGTTCTTGTACTTCGTGTCAGCGACGGTGAGGACACGCTCCCCACGTCGCATGACGAGGTCCGGGCGCAGCGAGATGACGCGGTCGACGTCGAGCCACCA
>NZ_JAGXJM010000266.1:0-277 GCF_019091445.1 Streptomyces sp. GbtcB7 | reverse complement strand
TTCGAGGAGCCCGAGCCGACGCTGGCCGAGCTCGCGACGGCCCGGTTCGGACCGGCCGTCACCGCCCGTCTGGTCGAACCCCTCTGCGCGAGCGTCTACTCGCAGAGCGCGGGAGCGGTCACCCTCTCGGCCCTGAACCCGGCCCTCTGGCAGCGATTCCGCGAGCTCGGGTCGCTGACCGCCGCCGTCGACACCCTCGCGCCGCAGGCCCGTGCGGGCTCCGCTGTGCGCGGCGTCGAAGGGGGCCTCAGGCGCCTCGCCGCCGAGCTCGGACGTC
>NZ_JAGXJM010000265.1:0-278 GCF_019091445.1 Streptomyces sp. GbtcB7 | reverse complement strand
AGCCCGGCGAGCCGCTGCCATACACAGAGCCTCCAGCCGGATGGTTTCCTGACGTGAGGCTGACAGCCCGACGCATCTGAAGGCGGAAGGACCGCATCCCAGCTCCGGGGATTTGTCCGACTCGGAACAGGCGAAACGGACTTTCGGAGCTCAAGGTCGTCACCGGGAGGTGAGTCATTGCGCTGGTGTGCTGGCGACCCTCGCCGAAGGCTTCGGGGGTCGAGCGCGGCCTGCTGCAGACCGGACTGCTCACCGCGATCCCCCATGGTGTCGCCATG
>NZ_JAGXJM010000264.1:0-278 GCF_019091445.1 Streptomyces sp. GbtcB7 | reverse complement strand
ATGAATGATGTTGGTGAATGAACTTGCTGCATCAGCAATGAAAGGGCATTTTCTCTAGTTTCATGGTTGAAGGACTAAGAGATGCACACAAGTCTTGAGCCATGATGTAAGCAATTGTACCTGTTTATTGTAGGCAAACAGCATTCAAAACCAAGCATATTTAGGTTGCATACATGGACAGAAGAGGCATTCTGTTGTCTGTGACTGTGTTTGTTCTCTAATATGTAATGATTTCTCCCATCTGCAACCAGCAAAGTTGATTCTTACTGTTTTGGAAG
>NZ_JAGXJM010000263.1:0-278 GCF_019091445.1 Streptomyces sp. GbtcB7 | reverse complement strand
ACCTGCGCTCGACAGGCTGTCACCGCCAGTCCGGCGGCCTGTTTGACGTTCTTGGCGGCGTTGTGGTCCCGGTCGTGGACCGTGCCGCAGTGCGTGCACGTCCAGGTGCGCACGTGCAGGGGTTTGGGCCCGTCCTTGACTCCGCAGGCCGAGCACACCTGGCTGGTGGGCTCGAACCGGCCGGCCTTCACAAAGACGCGGGCGTACCGCTGTGCCTTGTACTCCAGCATCGCGAGGAACTGCGCCCAGCCGGCGTCGTGCACGGATTTGCCGAGCCG
>NZ_JAGXJM010000262.1:0-279 GCF_019091445.1 Streptomyces sp. GbtcB7 | reverse complement strand
CTTCCCGTCGGACTGGTGGAACGCCGTGTCGTCCTGGAACCAGGGGTCGGCGTCGCCGTTACACTTGCCGGTGACCTGACCGTCGCAGTCGATGTCCATGTCGGCCTTCCAGAACACCGCGCCGTTCTTGCCGCACACGGGGATGGTGGGCGAGGTCTCGTCGTCGGTCTTGTACTTGCCGTTCGAAATCTGCGAACAGGACGTCACCTTGTCGAGCAGGTCGGCTACGCTGACCGAACCCTCCTGGGCGGAACGGGGGGTGACGGAGCCCGACGCGCT
>NZ_JAGXJM010000261.1:0-279 GCF_019091445.1 Streptomyces sp. GbtcB7 | reverse complement strand
ACGTCGACTCAGGGCCTACGAGCCAACCTCGACCTGCTCGAGGAGCGTTGTGCCGTCGCGCACTTAAAAGCTCTCTCCTACAAGAGAGCTATGGCTAGAAATTACAATCGGAAGGTGCGGCCCCGACCAATCAAGCTAGGCGATTTGGTTTTGCGCTGAACCGAGGTCAACGATCCTACCCGAAAACGCAGTAAGCTAGCCCCTAGTTGGGAGGGACCTTATAGAGTCGTTGGCATCATTGGGACCGGAGCATATCAACTCGAAACTATGCAAGGACGC
>NZ_JAGXJM010000260.1:0-281 GCF_019091445.1 Streptomyces sp. GbtcB7 | reverse complement strand
CAGAACGCGATCGTCTTCCGCGTCCAGCCCGACGAGGGCGTCACGGTCCGCTTCGGCTCCAAGGTGCCCGGCACCTCCATGGAGATCCGGGACGTCTCGATGGACTTCGCCTACGGCGAGTCGTTCACCGAGTCCAGCCCGGAGGCGTACGAGCGACTGATCCTCGACGTCCTGCTCGGCGACTCGAACCTCTTCCCGCGCACGGAGGAGGTCGAGCTGTCCTGGAAGATCCTCGACCCGATCGAGCAGTACTGGGACAAGCACGGCAAGCCCGCGCAGTA
>NZ_JAGXJM010000026.1:0-187584 GCF_019091445.1 Streptomyces sp. GbtcB7 | reverse complement strand
GCTGTCTTGCTTTGTTCTTGCGTTTCCGACTCTATCAGACCGTTTCCCGATCCGATTTCCTCGGTGCTTTCCAGGTTTCCGCTTTCGCGTTTCCCTTTCCGGCGGCTCCGACTCTATCAGACTCTTTCGTGTCCGATTCCCTGTCGGAAGAGGGATCCTGTCTCCCGGCTTTGAATGCTTTCGCTTCGCGGCCTTTCGACATTCACTACGCTAGCCGATTCCCTCGGCAACTCATAATCGAGTTCCGCGGGCTGCAATTCGGGCATGCAGGCACGCCGAATTGACCCCCGCTGAGGGGAAGTCGTAGGTAGTGGGTTGGCCACTTCCGGCTGCAGGCTGAACGCCGTACCCGGGTCAAGCGGCTCGGGCTACATTACGGACCCCCCAGGGACGCGTCAAGTTGAGCGACGGCGTGGCGTATGGGCCCGATAAGGGCTGACGGTGGCGTCGTTGGCGACCCAGTAGCGCCAGGGGTGGACGCCCCCGTCGCCGGCCACTCCGGTGCGCGGGCCGTTGCGTACCTGGTCGGAGTGGACGGGGGTGCCCGTCAGCAGGGTCAGCGGGGAGCCCTCGGGGCCGCAGGCGTCGGCGCCGTCGAGGGCCCTGTCCACGCCGAGGGCCGTGGCCAGGCGTGCGGGCCCTTTGGCCAGTTCCTTGTCGTTTCGGGCCGAGAGTCGACGTTTGCGAGCGAGTTCGGCGCCCTCGATGATCTCCCCGGCACGGAGGAGGACCCCGCTCGGGTTGCCCTCGGGACCACACACCAGGTTCATGCAGAACCACATGCCGTAGGTGAAGTAGACGTATACATGCCCGGGCGGACCGAACATCACGTCATTGCGGGCCGTGCGGCCGCGATAGGCGTGGGAGCCGGGGTCGTTCGGGCCGTCGTACGCCTCCACCTCCGTGAGACGGAGCTCGATCGGACCGTCCGGTGTCGTGCGCACGAGGATGCGCCCCAGCAGGTCGGGGGCGACCTCCAGTACGGGGCGGTCGAAGAAGTCCCGGGTGATGGGCGTACGGTCAGGGGCCGCGATCATGGCGTACGAGCGTAGTCCAGTGGCCCGGACGGATGCAGCCGGGCGAGGGACTGTGCCGTACGGGTCCGCACGAGTGCGTGTCCGTGCGTGTCTACGGGTGGTCAGGGAGCGTCCTCCTTGTAAGGGTGAGGGCGCGGAACCGGCCGCGGTCGGATCGCGTTTGTAGGGATCAAGGATCCAGACGGATGTACGACGGAGCACAGGCGTTGCCTGGGGAGGAAGAAACATGGGGTTCAAGCGGCTGCTTGCGAGCCTGGGAGCCGGTGGGGCTTCGGTCGAGACGGTGCTGACCGAGGTCAACGTCGTTCCGGGTGGTGTCGTGCAGGGTGAGGTGCGGATCCAGGGCGGGTCCGTGAACCAGGCCATCGAGGGGCTGTCGGTCGGGCTCCAGGCCAAGGTCGAGGTCGAGGGGCACGACGACCAGGAGTACAAGCAGGACATCGAGTTCACCAAGCTGCGGCTCGGTGGGGCCTTCGAGCTGCAGGCCGGTGCCGTGCACGCCGTTCCCTTCGGGCTCGAGATCCCGTGGGAGACGCCGATCACCACGATCGACGGGCAGGCGCTGCGGGGCATGCACATCGGGGTGACCACCGAGCTGGAGATCGCGCGTGCCGTGGACTCCGGTGACCTGGACCCGATCAACGTGCACCCGCTGCCGGCGCAGCAGGCGATCCTGAACGCCTTCATCCAGCTGGGCTTCCGCTTCAAGAACGCGGACATGGAGCGCGGTCACATCCGGGGCACCCGGCAGAAGCTGCCGTTCTACCAGGAGATCGAGTTCTTCCCGCCGTCGCAGTACCGCGGGCTGAACCAGGTCGAGCTGAGCTTCGTCGCGGACGACCACGAGATGGACGTCATCCTGGAGATGGACAAGAAGCCGGGCCTCTTCAGTGAGGGCAGCGACTCGTACCGCTCCTTCCGGGTGGGGCTGCACGACTACCAGGGCACGGACTGGGCCGCGTACCTGAACCAGTGGCTGTCCGAGGTCGGCAGCAAGCGCAGCTGGTTCTAGGCTCGGGTCGAGAGATTCCACCGTTCAGGAGGTTCTGACGTGACCGAGCTCAAGAGGCCGCCGCTTCCCCATGACTTCCATCCGCCCGTTCCGGCCTTCACGGTCACCAGTGAGGACGTCGAGCCGGGCGGGGTACTGAAGGACGCTCAGGTCTACGCGGCCGGGAACACCTCGCCGCAGCTGAGCTGGGAGGGCTTCCCGCCGGAGACCAAGAGCTTCGCCGTGACCTGCTTCGATCCGGACGCCCCGACGGGGAGCGGGTTCTGGCACTGGGTGGTGTTCGACATTCCCGCTTCGGTGACGGAACTGCCGACGGGTGCGGGCAGCGGCAAGTTCGAGGGGCTGCCGGAGGGCGCCGTTCAGGTGCGCAACGACTACGGGTCCAAGGACTTCGGTGGCGCCGCGCCGCCGGCCGGGGATCCCGCGCACCGGTATGTGTTCACGGTGTACGCCGTGGATCAGGAGAAGCTCGGTCCCGACGCGGAGGTGTCGCCGGCCGTCGTGGGATTCAATCTGCGGTTCCACACGCTGGCGCGCGCCCAGCTGATGGGAGAGTACGCGTCGCCCGCGTAAAGCGGTGAAGACTCACGTTCACTGAACGTTTGCCCGCCTCTGGTCTTGGAAGTGATCAGGGGCGGGCATTTTTATTGCGTTGTCCATCTCGGCGTGCCCGGCCAGAGTTGATCCAAGCCCGCCAGGGGGTGGGCCGGTGCGCACGGGAGGTGGGCTGGATGCGGGACACGCTGGTTCTGAACGCGAGCTTTGAGCCGCTGTCGACGGTGACGTTGAACCGAGCCGTCGTTCTGGTGCTGCAGGACAAGGCCGTCGTCGAGCAGGCCCACCCCGAACTCCGTATGCGCGGCGCCGCGCTGGACATACCCGTGCCCCGAGTCATAAGGCTCTGCAGGTATGTAAGGGTGCCTTTCCGAAGACAAGCACCGTGGTCGAGGCGCGGTGTGCTGGTACGCGACCGGCACAGGTGCGCGTACTGCGGACGGCGGGCGACGACGGTCGACCACGTGGTGCCGCGCGCGCAGGGCGGTCGGGACTCCTGGCTGAACACGGTCGCGTCCTGCGCGGAGGACAATCACCGCAAGGCGGACCGGACTCCGGAGCAGGCGGGTATGCCGCTGCTGCGGCAGCCGTTCGAGCCGACGCCCGCGGACGCGATGCTGCTGGCGCTGGGCCGTGAGGACCTCGACGCCCTCCCGGAGTGGCTGGCCCAACCCGCGGCCTAGGCCCGGCAGTTCCTACGACGATGGGGCCCACCTCCGCCGAAAGGCAGGAGGTGGGCCCCATCGTCGTAGGGACCAGGGCGTCAGTCGGTGACGGACGGCTTCTCGCGGCGCTCGGTGCCCGCGTTGCCCGAACCGCCGCCCATGGGGCCGAAGTTGCCCATGGCGCCGCTCAGTCCCTTGAGGGCGTCGCCGATCTCGCTGGGCACGATCCAGAGCTTGTTGGCGTCGCCCTCGGCGATCTTGGGGAGCATCTGGAGGTACTGGTAGGCGAGGAGCTTCTGGTCGGCGTCACCGGCGTGGATGGACTCGAAGACCGTACGGATGGCCTGGGCCTCGCCCTCGGCGCGCAGGGCGGCGGCCTTGGCCTCACCTTCGGCGCGCAGGATCGCGGACTGCTTCTCACCTTCGGCGGTGAGGATCTGCGACTGACGGATGCCTTCGGCGGTGAGGATCGCGGCGCGCTTGTCACGGTCGGCGCGCATCTGCTTCTCCATCGAGTCCTGGATGGAGGTGGGCGGTTCGATCGCCTTGAGCTCGACTCGGTTGACGCGGATGCCCCACTTGCCGGTGGCCTCGTCGAGGACGCCGCGCAGGGCCGCGTTGATCTCCTCGCGGGAGGTGAGGGTCCGCTCCAGGTCCATGCCACCGATGATGTTGCGCAGGGTGGTGACGGTGAGCTGCTCGATCGCCTGGATGTAGCTGGCGACTTCGTAGGTGGCGGCGCGTGCGTCGGTGACCTGGTAGTAGATGACCGTGTCGATGTTGACCACCAGGTTGTCCTGGGTGATCACCGGCTGCGGTGGGAACGGCACGACCTGTTCACGCAGGTCGATGCGGTTGCGGATCGAGTCGATGAACGGGACCACGATGTTCAGGCCCGCGTTCAGGGTCCGTGTGTAGCGGCCGAAGCGCTCCACGATGGCCGCGCTGGCCTGTGGGATGACCTGGATGGTCTTGATCAGGGCGATGAATACCAACACCACCAGAATGATCAGGACGATGATGATTGGTGCCATCGATGCTCCCCGTACCCTTCTCCGCCTCGGTATGTCCGAAAGATCTTATGGTTGTTGAAGATCTTGCTCGACGAGTCTGACAGACCGTCGTCTGCCACGTGGGGCGTTCGGTTCACTTGCGTCGCACGAGGTCACATCACAATCGCCGTGGCTCCTTCGATGTCCACGACGTCCACCTCCTGGCCCACTTCGTAGGCCTGTCCGGCGTCGAGGGCGCGCGCCGACCAGATCTCTCCGCCGAGTTTGATCCGGCCGTCGCCCGAACCGTCCACCCGTTCCAGGACGATGGCCTGTTTCCCCTTCAACGCCTCCACTCCGGTGGCGAGTTGGGGCCGCTGCGCGCGGTGCCGGGCCGCGACGGGTCGTACGACGGCGATGAGGGAGAACGAGACGACGGCGAAGACGAGTACCTGAAGGACGACATCGCCACCGAGGCCCGCTGTCACCGCCGCCGCCGCGGCGCCGAGGGCGAGCATGCCGAACTCCGGCATCGCGGTCACCACGAGCGGGATGCCCAGCGCGGCCGCGCCGACGAGCCACCACACCCATGCGTTGATGTCGTTCACATGGTCATGGTAGGTCCGCGGGCCGGGCGCGGACAGGGCGCAGATCGGTGGAGAAGGGGCTCGTACCGGGTGTTCAGGACATCGGCAGGCCCTGCGCGGTCCAACGCTCGCCGTTCTGCTCGACGATGAGCGGGAGTCCGAAGCAGAGGGAGAGGTTGCGCGAGGTGAGTTCGAGTTCGAGCGGGCCCGCGGCGAGCACCTTGCCCTGACGGATCATCAGGACGTGGGTGAAGCCGGGAGCGATCTCCTCGACGTGGTGCGTGACCATGATCATGGAGGGGGCGATCGGGTCGCGGGCGAGGCGGCCGAGGCGACGGACGAGGTCCTCGCGGCCGCCGAGGTCGAGGCCCGCGGCGGGCTCGTCGAGCAGCAGCAGCTCGGGGTCGGTCATCAGGGCGCGGGCGATCAGGGTGCGCTTGCGCTCGCCCTCGGAGAGCGTGCCGAACCGGCGGTCCAGGTAGTCGCTCATGCCGAGGCGGTCGAGGAAGGCGCGGGCGCGCTGCTCGTCGATGTCCTCGTAGTCCTCGTGCCAGCCCGCGGTCATGCCGTACGCGGCCGTCAGCACGGTCTGCAGGACGGTCTGGCGCTTGGGGAGCTTCTCGGCCATGGCGATACCGGCCACGCCGATGCGCGGGCGCAGTTCGAAGACGTCGACCTTGCCGAGGGTCTCGCCGAGGATGGTGGCGGTGCCCTGGCTCGGGAAGAGATAGCTGGAGGCGAGATTCAGGAGGGTCGTTTTTCCGGCGCCGTTCGGGCCGAGGATGACCCAGCGCTCCCCCTCCTTGACCGACCAGGAGACCTGGTCCACCAGAGCCCGGCCCTCTCGGACCACGGACACGTCCTCCAGCTCCAGTACATCGCTCATGAGCGCGTTGTCTCCCATTGCAGTCTCGGCCGTCGCTTACGTCTGTGGACGCAGCCCCCAGGGAAAACCTACGCCACCGGTCGGTCGCTCCCATCCATCGGTCGGTCCTTAGGGTGGAGGCATGCTCTCGGAACCACGCTCAGGACGCCTGGCCGCATGGGGAAATGCCCTTTTGGCCGGACTTGTTTCGCCGGATGACGCGGTGCTCGCCATCGTCGGTGAGGACGCGGTGCACCGGGTCGAGGGGCTGCCGGGTGAGTCCGGGCCCGTCGGGCTCACGCTCGCCCTCGGCCGGCTTCGCGCGCTCGGGGTGAAAGGACTGCGGGTCGCGCTGCCCGCGCCGGGGCATCCGCTCGGGTTGAGCGGACCGCCGGACTTCAATGCGCGCGCCCTAGACGCGGAGGAGGCGGTGGTCTGCCACGGGGCGGCGCTCGGGCTCGTTCCCGAGGTCTACGAGGCCGGGCCCGAGGGTGATGTCCATGTCGAGGTGGTGTGGCACTGCCTCGCCGTGCGGGAGGCGCCGCCGGCGGATGTGCCCTCGCTCGGTGAGGCCGAGCGGGAGCTCGCGGAGGCGCTGCGTGACGCGACGGAGGTGTTGTCGCGGCTCGACGTGGCGGGGTCGGGGCCGGTCGCCGAGGCGGCGGTCGACGCGTACCGGGCGCGGGCCGAGCGGGGGCGGGAGGTGTTGGCGCCCGGGTATCCGCCGCGTGCGGTGCGGGTGCTGGAGCTGGCCCAGCGGGTGGGGTTGCTGATCTCCGTCGCGTACGAGAACGGGCACGGCGGGGCGGTGAGTGCGTCGGAGATTTCGGCGCGGGCGTTGGCGTTGCGGCCGGTTGAGCGGACGGCTCGGCGGGCGCAGGTGGCGGCGTACAACGCGTTCGTGGAGGAGCGGGAGCGGGGGGTGCGCTGAGGGGTTGTTTCCGCCCCCGCCGCCCCTACCCGTCCCATCCCGTCCCTGGGGGCTCCGCCCCCAGACCCCCCGGGTGGGTTCTTCGGGTGCGGGTGAGTGGGGGCTGGGCGCGCAGTTCCCCGCGCCCCTGGGGGGGGGCGGGGCTGCGCCCCTGCCCCCCAGCCCCCGGAGGGGGCCGGCAGTCGGCCTCCCAGGAGAATCCTGGGAGGCCGGTGGGGGTGGGGGGTGTGGGTCTCAGTGGTTGAGGCCCAGGTTGCCGAAGGCCGGGTTCAGGACGCCGATGACGTTCACGCTGTTGCCGACCGCGTTCACGGGGATGTGGATCGGCGCCTGGATGACGTTGCCCGAGACGACGCCCGGGGAGCCCGCGGCGTTGCCGCCCGCCCACGAGCCGTCCGTCGCGGACGCCATACCGGCACCGGCGGCGACCAGCCCGCCGGCCACCATCGCGACAGCCGTGGCCTTCTTCAGGTTCTTCACTTCTGAGCCCTCCCTAGCGATCACCGCAGCAGTCACCGCGGCACGCACTGGAGAACGGCCGAGATCCCCGGAGGATGCGCCATCCGGGTGACATACACACGACGGTATGAATCTCAGCCCGGAGCGGAACCCTCCGAGTTGCCGCCGCCGCGCGGGCGATCAGCCCGCCGCCCCATGGCGTACGGCCCAGAGCGCGGCCTGGGTGCGGTCGGCGAGGTCGAGCTTCATCAGGATGTTCGAGACATGCGTCTTGACGGTCTTCTCGGAGAGAACGAGCGCGCGTGCGATTTCCCGGTTGGAGCGGCCGTCCGCGATCAGGCCGAGCACTTCGCGCTCCCGTTCGGTGAGCGAGCCGCCTCTCCCCTGGCCCGAGTTGGCCTCCTCCTGGGACAGCAGGACGCCCGCCACCTCGGGCTGGAGCAGGATGTGCCCGGCGTGCACGGAGCGGATGGCTCCGGCGAGGGCGTCGGGGTCCACGTCCTTGTAGACATAGCCGGCGGCGCCCGCGCGCAGGGCCGGGACGACCGTGCGCTGTTCGGTGAAGCTGGTGACGATCAGCACGCGCGCGGGGTTGGCGAGTTCACGGAGCTTGCGCAGCGCGTCGATACCGTCCATGCCCGGCATCTTGACGTCCATGAGGACGACGTCGGGCTTCAGCTCCTCGGCGCGGGCGACCCCTTCGGCGCCGTCGGACGCCTCGCCCACGACCTCGATGTCGTCCTGCACTTCGAGAAAGGTGCGCAGGCCCCGGCGGACCACTTGGTGGTCGTCGACGAGCAGCACCTTGATTGCGTCAGCCACCAGGGACCTCCATCTCGATCGTCGTGCCCTTCCCGGGCGCCGATTCCACGTTGAGGGTGCCGCCGACCCCGCTCGACCGGTCGCGCATGGAGACGAGGCCCAGGTGGCGTCCCGCGGCGCGGATCGCCGTGGGCTCGAAACCGCTGCCGTCGTCACTGACGCGCAGGACGGTGCCGGTGCCGCGCTTCTCCAGGGTGACATCGACGCGACCGGCTCCAGAATGCCGCAGCGCGTTGTGCAGGGCCTCCTGGGCGACGCGCAGCACAGCCTCCTCCTGGGCGGCGGGCAGCGCCCGCACCCCGTGGCCGGCGAAGGTCACGCGCGCGGAGTGGGCGCGGTCGAGGACCTGTATCTGGGTGCGCAGGGTGGCGACCAGGCCGTCCTCGTCGAGGGCGGCGGGGCGCAGCTCGATGACGGCGGCGCGCAGCTCTTCGGTGGCCTCCGCGGCGAGCATGGCCACCTGGTGCAGTTCGCCCTTGGCACGTGCGGGGTCGCGGTCCACGAGGGCGGCGGCGGCCTGTGCGGTCAGGCGCAGGGAGAAGAGTTTCTGGCTGACGGCGTCGTGGAGCTCGTGGGCGAGCCGGGAGCGCTCCTCGGCGATGGTGAGCTCGCGGCTGCGCTCGTAGAGGCGGGCGTTGGTCAGGGCGATCGCCGCGTGCTGGGCGAGGATCGTGAGGAGTTCCTCGTCGTCCTCGGTGAAGCCGCAGCCGCCGTCCGGCGCGGAGCAGTCCTTCTGGTTCTCCTTCGTCCTGTTCTTGTTCGCCAGGAACAGGGCGCCGATGACCTCGTCGCCGTCGCGGATCGGCAGGCCCAGGAAGTCGGACATGTCGGGGTGGGCGGCGGGCCAGCCCTCGAAGCGGGGGTCCTTGCGTACGTCGGCGAGGCGCTCGGGGCGGGCCTCGTGCAGCATCGCGGCGAGGATGCCGTGCTGGCGCGGAAGCGGGCCGATGGCCTTCCACTGGGCGTCGCTGACGCCGTCGACCACGAACTGGGCGAAGCCTCCGTGGTCGTCGGGCACACCGAGCGCCGCGTACCGCGCGTCGAGCA
The DNA here is from genome assembly GCF_019091445.1 of Streptomyces sp. GbtcB7. Classification (NCBI taxonomy): domain Bacteria; kingdom Bacillati; phylum Actinomycetota; class Actinomycetes; order Kitasatosporales; family Streptomycetaceae; genus Streptomyces; species Streptomyces sp. GbtcB7. The sequence continues at coordinate 178,612 of NZ_JAGXJM010000026.1, read as the reverse complement.
GCTCGCGGGCCGAGGCGACGATCGTCTTGAGGACGTCGCGCACCTCGAGGTGTCTGCTCATGGCCAGCAGCACGGAGCTCACCGCGTACAGACCGGACCGGGGGCCTTGGCTCATGTCCCCAACGTACCGGCGGGGTGTGACAGTGCGTATCCGACCTGTGGTGGCGGCTGTCTAGGCCGGTGGGCCTAGGGCGAAGGGCCCCAGGTCATTGGGGCCCGCGCACGAGGCGGCGGGGGCGGCCCGGTTCCTACGTTGAAGGCAACCGCCCGGAGCGGCGGTGCTGGGACGAGGGGACGGACGTCATGCCGGTAGCGATCATCACGGGTGCTTCGAAGGGGCTGGGTCGGGCGCTGGCCGCGGCTCTGGCGGAGCGCGGCTGGGATCTGGTGCTCGACGCCAGGACCGCGGGAGTGCTGAAGGAGACGGCGGAGGCGCTGTCCGCGTACGGGACCCGGGTGGAGGCGCTGCCCGGGGATGTCGGGGACGCCGGGCACCGCGCCGGGCTGGTGGCTGCGGCGCACGGGCTCGGGGGTGTGGACCTGCTGGTGAACAACGCGAGCGCGCTGGGCGCCGAGCCGCTGGTGCGTCTGGAGGACCTGACCCTGGACGGGCTGCGCCATGCCCTGGAGGTCAACGTGGTCGCGGCGCTGGGCCTGGTCCAGGAAGCGCTGCCGCTGCTGCGGGCCGCGCCGGCCGGCGCGGTCGTCGCCGTCAGCTCGGACGCGGCCGCGGAGGCGTACGAGACGTGGGGCGGGTACGGGGCGTCGAAGGCCGCTCTGGACCATCTGGCGGCCGTGCTCGGCGTGGAGGAGCCCGGGCTGCGGGTGTGGGCCGTGGACCCGGGGGACATGGGCACGGACCTGTACGCGGCGGCCGTACCGGACGACGACGATGCGCGGCCGACGCCGGACAGCGTGGTTCCGGCCTTTCTGCGGCTGCTGGACGAACGCCCCGTCAGTGGCCGCTACGGCGCTCCGGCGCTGCTGGAGATGCGATGACGACGACCGTGCGGGTTCCGGAGGAGCGGTCGGCGCGGGTGCCGGCCGAGCAGCGCGGGCCCGGGCGGGACCGGGACTCCGTGCGGCTGCTCGTGTCGTGCGGTGCGGAGGTGTCGCATCACGCGTTCGTGGAGCTGCCGCGGCGGCTGCGGTCGGGGGATCTGCTGATCGTCAACACCTCCCCCACGCTGGCGGCCGCCGCGGACGGGCGGATCGGGCACGCGCGCGTGGTGGTGCATTTCTCCACGCGGGGCGATGACGGACGGTGGGCCGTCGAGCTGCGGGATCCCGACGGAAGGGGCACCACACGTGCGCGCGCAGGCGGACCCGCGGGTACGGAGGTACGCCTTGCCGGAGACGTACGCCTCGTACTGGAGGAGCCGCTGACGGCGTACGGCTCGCGGTTGTGGTGGGGGCGGGTGTCGGAGCCGGACGTGCTCGGGCTGCTGCGGCGCCACGGGCGCCCCATTCGCTACTCCTATACACAGAGAGACCAGCCGCTGTCCGTCTACCAGACGGTGTTCGCGCTGCCGTCGGCCGACGGCAGCGGCAGCGCGGAGATGCCGAGCGCGGCGCGGCCGTTCACCGCGCGCCTGGTGGCGGAGCTGGTGAGCCGGGGCGTGCAGTTCGCGCCGATCACGCTGCACACCGGTGTCGCGTCGGCGGAGGCCCATGAGCCGCCGTATCCGGAGCGGTACGAGGTGCCGGAGGCGTCGGCCCGGCTGATCAACGCCGCGAGAGCGGGAGAGGGGCGGATCCTCGCGGTCGGTACGACGGCCGTACGCGCCGTGGAGTCGGCCGTCGACGCCGGCGGGGTGGTCCGGGCCCGGAAGGGCTGGACGGACCTCGTGGTGACCCCGGAGCGGGGTGTGCGGGTGGTGGACGGGCTGCTGACCGGGCTGCACGAGCCGGAGGCCTCGCATCTGCTGATGCTGGAGGCGATCGCGGGACGGGCGGCGATCGAGCGCAGCTACGGCGAGGCGTTGAGCGGGCTCTACCTCTGGCACGAGTTCGGGGACGTGCACCTCATCCTCCCGGAGGAAGGCCCTCACGCTGAGCGTTGCTCCAGCAACTATCGGTGAGAATTCCATAGGGCCGATGTGAGCCCGCACATAGGGCGCACATCACGTACGAGGGAGCATAGGAGATAAAGACGGGCATAGTGAGCGGGGCAGACGTGACAGTCTGCCCCGATTTGCCCTTACTGGGCCTACTACCTTCCGTCGTACGTCACACCTTTGCCACGGTATTTTGCGGCCGCTAAGAATGGCACCCGTCGCTCAGCACCGAGGGTTCGACCCCACGGCGCCAGATCCGGAAACACTCTGTCCCCCACCGGACCGGGAGCGACCTCCGCGCTATTCGAAGAGGTCCATCAGCCATGACCAAGAACACCCGCACTCCTGGCCATAGTCCGAAGCTGACGAAGCTCCACAAGCTCTCGATCGCCGGTGTCGCCACCCTCGGTGCCGCGACCCTCGCGTTCTCGCTGGCGCCGAGCCACACGCAGACCACCACGAACGACGCCGCCCTCTCCACGGCCCCGGTCGTCTTCAGCCAGCAGCCGATCAAGAACGTGCAGGCCCGCGTCACCGACCAGCAGGCCGGCGCGAGCCTGAAGACCCAGGCCATCGAGGCGAAGAAGAAGGCGGCCGACGACGCCGCCAAGAAGGCCGCCGACGCGGCCGCCGCCACGAAGGCCGCCGAGAACGTGCGCAAGGTGCAGGCCGCGAGCCGCTCCGTGCAGCGCCCCGCGATCGAGACGGTCGCCATGAAGACGGTGGCCATGAAGACGGCCACCACGAAGACGTACGCCACGAAGACGGCCACCACGAAGTACGCCAACAACCTCGACGGCTGGATCCGTCAGTCGCTCGACATCATGAAGCGCAGGGGCATCCCGGGTTCGTACAACGGGCTGCACCGCAACATCATGCGCGAGTCCTCGGGCAACCCGATGGCCATCAACGGCTGGGACATCAACGCCATCAACGGGATCCCCTCGAAGGGCCTGCTGCAGGTCATCCAGCCGACCTTCAACGCGTACCACGTGCCCGGCACCTCGTGGAACATCTACGACCCGGTCGCCAACATCACGGCCGCCGCCAACTACGCGGCCGACAAGTACGGCTCGATGGACAACGTCAACAGCGCGTACTGAGGCCTGCGCGGACCTCTGACACGTACGCCGAAGGGCGGCACCCCGGTGTTGGGGTGCCGCCCTTCGGCGTACGTGCGCGCGGGACTACTTGCGCATGACCTCGGGCTCGTGGCGGCGCAGGAAGCGGGCCACGAAGAAGCCGCACACGGCGGCGAGGACGAGCAGCGCGACGATGTCCATGCCGTAGGCGGACGCCGTGTGGTTCCACAGCGGGTCCGTGCTGGACGGGTCGTCCGTGTTCGGACTGATGTTGTTGAAGTCCAGCGTGGCGCCGGCGGCGGCGACCGCCCAGCGCGAGGGCATCAGGTACGAGAACTCGTTGACGCCGATCTTGCCGTTCAGGATGAACAGGCAGCCGGTGAACACGACCTGGATGATCGCGAACATGACCAGCAGCGGCATGGTCTTCTCGGCCGTCTTCACCAGCGAGGAGATGACCAGGCCGAACATCATCGAGGCGAAGCCCAGCGCCATGATCGGGATGGAGAGTTCCAGCAGCACCGAATGGCCGAAGACCACGCCCTCGGTGGGCTTGGTGCGGCTGGTGAAACCGATCGCGCCGACCATGGCGCCCTGCAGCACGGTGACCACGCCGAGCACGACCACCTTGGACATCAGGTACGCCGAGCGGGACAGGCCGGTGGCGCGCTCCCGCTCGTAGATCACCCGTTCCTTGATCAGCTCACGGACGGAGTTCGCCGCGCCCGCGAAACAGGCGCCGACCGCGAGGATCAGCAGCACCGTGGTGGCCGTGCCGTTCGGCACGTGCACGCCCGTCTTCGGGTTCACCTGCGGGTTCACCAGCAGGGTCTTGTTCGGGTCGATGAGCAGGCTCACCGCGCCGAGCACGGCCGGCAGGATCACCGTCAGCGCCAGGAAGCCCTTGTCGGACACGATCACCGACACATAGCGCCGTACCAGCGTGCTGAGCTGGGAGAACCAGCCCTGCGGCTTCGGCGGCTTCATCGCCTGCGGCGGCGTCACATTGGCCGGCTGCGGAGCGACGGCGTCGATGTCCGCGGCATACATCTGGTAGTGCTGCGAGCCCTTCCAGCGGCCCGCCCAGTCGTAGTCGCGGTAGTTCTCGAAGGCCGAGAAGACGTCGGCCCAGGTCTCGTAGCCGAAGAAGTTGAGGGCCTCCTCCGGCGGACCGAAGTACGCGACCGAACCGCCCGGTGCCATGACCAGGAGCTTGTCGCAGATCGCCAGCTCGGCCACGGAGTGCGTGACGACGAGGACCGTACGGCCGTCGTCGGCGAGGCCGCGCAGCAGCTGCATGACATCGCGGTCCATGCCCGGGTCGAGACCGGAGGTCGGCTCGTCCAGGAAGATCAGCGACGGCTTGGTCAGCAGCTCCAGGGCCACCGAGACGCGCTTGCGCTGGCCGCCGGAGAGGGAGGTGACCTTCTTCTCCTTGTGGATGTCCAGCTTCAGCTCGCGCAGCACCTCGTCTATGCGGGCCTCACGCTCGGCCGTCGTGGTGTCGGCGGGGAAGCGCAGCTTGGCCGCGTACTTGAGGGCCTTCTTGACGGTGAGTTCCTTGTGCAGGATGTCGTCCTGCGGGACCAGACCGATGCGCTGACGCAGCTCGGCGAACTGCTTGTACAGGTTCCGGTTGTCGTAGAGGACGTCACCCTGGTTGGCGGGGCGGTAGCCCGTGAGCGCCTTCAGGAGCGTCGACTTGCCGGAGCCCGAGGGGCCGATGACCGCGATGAGCGACTTCTCGGGGACGCCGAAGGAGACGTCCTTGAGGATCTGCTTGCCGCCGTCGACCGTCACCGTCAGATGGCGGGCCGAGAAGGAGACCTCACCGGTGTCGACGAACTCCTCTAGCCGGTCCCCGACCAGGCGGAACGTCGAGTGGCCGACGCCGACGATGTCGTTCGGGCCGAGCAGCGCCGAGCCGCCCTTGGCGATCGGCTGACCGTTGACGTAGGTGCCGTTGTGCGAGCCGAGGTCGCGGATCTCGAAGCGGCCGTCGGGCGTCGCGTGGAACTCGGCGTGGTGGCGCGAGACCTGGAGGTCGGAGACGACCAGCTCGTTCTCCAGCGCACGACCGATGCGCATCACCCGGCCGAGGTCGAGCTGGTGGAAGGTGGTCGGGCTGCGGTCGCCGTAGACCGGCGGCGCCCCCGCGCCACCACCGGGTCCCTGCTGCTGCGGCACTCGCGCCGCGGGCTGCTGCGGCTGCTGGTGGCTCTGCTCCGGCGTCTGCTGCGGCGGTGCCTGCTGCGCCCAGCCGGGGCTCGCGCCCTGCGCGGCGTAGGGCTGCTGCTGAGGCTGCGCGACGGCGGCCGCGGCGCCGGAGAGGTTCAGACGCGGCCCGTCGGTCGCGTTGCCGAGGTGCACGGCCGAACCGGGGCCGATCTCCATCCGATGGATCCGCTGCCCCTGCACAAAGGTGCCGTTGGTGCTGCCGTGGTCCTCGATGACCCAACTCCGGCCGTCCCAGCTCATCGTGGCGTGACGCCAGGAGACCCTGGCGTCGTCGAGCACGACGTCCCCCTGCGGATCACGTCCGAGGGTGTATGGCCTGGACGCATCGAGCGTCCAGGTCCGTCCATTCAATTCCAGTACGAGTTCCGGCACTCCATGCCCCACTGAGTTGTCCCCCGAAGTTCCCCCATCACAGGGAGTCTAGGGATGTCGAACATCGGGGGGAACTATTTCAGGAGCAGCCCCCTGACCGAAAGTCGGGCCATGTGAAGAGCGCGTACGGGCGGGTTGCCCGTTTCCGTTGACGGGGTTGAAACCGGCCCGGAGAGTGGTAATCCCACGCGAGGGGGACATCCGCGGTGATGACACCGCGGCGCGGATCGGGGGGTCTGACGATGAGCATCGACACCGCGAGGCACGGCGGGCGACTGCCGTGGGGGGATGTGCTGTTGTCCGCGATCGCCTCGGTGAGCTGGGCGTTGATCGCGATGGCGGGCACGGCCGCGCTCGGTCTGCATCTGGTCGGCGCGGACGCGGCGGGCTCGCTCGGGCCGATGACCGCGGCGGTGGTGGCTCTTGGGGCCAATGGTGCGGTCAAACCGTCCGGCGATGTGTCGGCCTTCGGTCTGAAGGGAGCGGAGGCGCACACGGCCATTCAGATCACGCCACTGGGTGTGGGGCTCGTGGGCGCGCTCCTGCTCTCCTTCTTCTTCCTGCGCTCCCTGCGCGGGGCGGGAGTTGTGATCGCGCCGTCCGAACTCCTCGCGCGTGCGGGCGCGGTGGTCGTGCTGTTCGTGGCGATGCTGGGCGGGCTCGCCTGGGCCGGGCACGACATCATCACGATCGACGGGAGCAAGCTCGGCCTCGACCGGGTGACGGGCGGCGGCGGCCTCGGGAACATCACCGACAAGCTCCCCGGGGGTCTCGGGGACCTCGGCGGACTGCTGCCCGGCAAGATCGGCGACCTGGTGCAGGCGCAGGCGGCCGTGGGCTTCACCGTCGACACGGTGCCCACGCTGCTCGGCGGCGCGGCCTGGGCGGCCGGAATCCTGGTGATCGCCCTGCTCGCCTCCCGGCGCACCCCGCTGCCGCGCGGCTGGGAGGGCGTGCACCGGATGGTGCGTCCGGCCGCGTCCGCGCTGGTCACGGTGGTCCTGGTGGCGGTCCTCGCGGGCCTCGCGGCGGCGGCGTACGCGGCGATCGGCGATCCCCATCCCAAGCTGATCGCGGGCGCCGCGCTGCTGGGCGCGCCCAACGGGGTGTGGCTGGGCATCCCGATCGGCCTCTTCGTGCCCTGGGACGGCAAGGCCACCGGCGAACTCGCCAAGCTGCTCCCCCACCCGCTGGACCGGTTGCTGAGCGTCGACTCCGATCAGCCCGTCACCCTGGGCCGGCTCGCCGAACTCGACGGACGGGTGTGGCTGTTGGGGGTCGCGACCGCGGTGATGATGCTGTTCGCGGGCGTCCTCGCCGCCTCGCGTACGCCTTTTGTACGGGGGCGGGGTGCGGCTTCGGTGGGAACACCGGCTGCTCCCGTTGTACGAGGAGGGGGTGCCCTCGGTTTCGCCGGGCGCTGCGCTCTTCGGCTCGGCATCGTGACGGCGCTGGCGCTGCCGCTGCTGGCGTGGCTGACGGATGTGTCCGTGGACGCCTCGCTGTCGGTGTTCGGCATCGACGCGTTCGGTGCCGGAATCCGGTTGCACGGGCATCTGGGCATGGCGCTGCTGCTCGGCGCCGTCTGGGGTGCGGGTGCGGGGGCGGTGGGGGCGCTGCTGGCGTACGCGAGCGGGGCCGCGGGACGGCGGGCGGCGCCGCTGGCACTGGGTGACGCGGGTCCCCCGGTGGCCGCGCCCGCCCCTGACCTCCCCCGGGGGCCCGGACCGTACGCCCCGGGCGCGCCGTACCGGCCGGCGAACCCCGACACCAATCCCTATCTGCGGCTGCCCGACGAGCTGCGGGAACCCGCCGACGGTCGGCCGCCCGAGCGGCCGCGTTCGCCCGACGACGTGTACGGCGCACCGACGGTCGTCCGGCCGATGGCGCCGCCACCTGGGCCGCAGAAGCGGCGGCCACGGGGACGCGATGTGCCGCCTCCGCCGCAGCCGCCACCCGGCCAGGGACCCTCCACGCCGCCGGGACCGGGGCGGCAGAACTGACGGTCGTCGCCGGGCAACGCGCTCGACACCGCTCCGACACCCAGTGTTCCCCGTCCGCTGGACGGACCTCAGGGGCGCAAGGCACTGGGTGCCGGATACGGTGGAGTCACCATGAGCGCTTCGCAGACCCCCGAGGTCCCCACTCTCCTCGTCAAGATCTTCGGCAAGGACCGGCCGGGTATCACGGCCGGACTCTTCGACACCCTCGCCGCCTACTCCGTCGAGGTGGTCGACATCGAGCAGGTCGTCACCCGTGGCCGGATCGTGCTCTGCGCGCTGGTGACCGAGCCGCCGGCCGGTCTGGAGGGCGATCTGCGGGCCACCGTCCACAGCTGGGCGGAGTCGATGAAGATGCAGGCGGAGATCATCTCCGGCCTCGGCGACAACCGGCCGCGCGGCCTCGGGCGGTCCCTCGTCACCGTGCTCGGGCATCCGCTCACGGCGGAGTCGACGGCCGCGATCGCCGCCCGGATCACGAAGACCGGCGGCAACATCGACCGTATCTTCCGGCTCGCCAAGTACCCGGTGACGGCGGTCGAGTTCGCCGTGTCCGGTACGGGGACCGAGGCGCTGCGCACCGCGCTGGTGACCGAGGCCGCGGCGCTCGGAGTGGACATCGCGGTGGTGGCGGCGGGGCTGCACCGCAGGGCGCAGCGCCTGGTCGTCATGGATGTGGACTCGACGCTGATCCAGGACGAGGTGATCGAGCTCTTCGCCGCGCACGCCGGGTGCGAGGAGCAGGTCGCCGAGGTGACCGCGGCCGCGATGCGCGGGGAGCTGGACTTCGAGCAGTCGCTGCACGCGCGTGTGGCGCTGCTCAAGGGGCTGGACGCCTCGGTGGTGACCAAGGTGCGCGAGGAGGTGCGGCTGACACCGGGCGCGCGCACGCTGATCCGTACGCTGAAGCGGCTCGGTTTCCAAGTAGGTGTCGTCTCGGGCGGATTCACGCAGGTCACGGACGATCTGAAGGAGCGGCTCGGGCTGGACTTCGCGCAGGCCAACACCCTGGAGATCGTCGACGGGAAGCTGACGGGCAGGGTCACCGGGGAGATCGTGGACCGTGCGGGCAAGGCACGGCTGCTGCGCCGGTTCGCCGCCGAGGCGGGGGTGCCGCTCGCCCAGACCGTGGCGATCGGCGACGGGGCCAATGACCTCGACATGCTCAACGCGGCCGGTCTCGGCGTCGCCTTCAACGCCAAGCCCGTCGTCCGCCAGGCCGCGCACACCGCGGTGAACTTCCCCTTCCTGGACACCGTGCTGTATCTGCTGGGTGTCACCCGCGAAGAGGTCGAGGCGGCGGACATGCACCTCGGCGACCACTAGAGCCTGTCCGGCGGATCAGGCCGCAGGAAACGGGCGGTGACCGACGACAACGCCGCTGGGGGCACCCCCTGCTCGAAGAGCTTGGGGCAGGGCGCACCAAGCCCCGCGTCTGCGGCATGATCCGCCGGACAGGCTCTGAGGCCCGGACATACGTCGACGGGGGCCCGGCACCGTACTGGTGCCGGGCCCCCGTCCCTGTCGGGTGGGTTACTCGGTCGGCGCCCAGTAGTCGGTCAGCGTGCACACTCCGGGCTCCAGGGATTTCCAGGAGCCCTCGACGGAGAGCACGGCGAAGGCGCCCGTGTGGAAGCCGTGGGCGGCCATCCGGGTGCGGGTGTCGCCCTCGGCCTGTCCGGCCAGCACCTCGGTGAGTCCCTGGATGCCGGGGTTGTGGCCGATCAGGACCACGTTGTGCGCGTCGTCCGGGGTCTCGTTGAGTACGGCGATCAGCTCGCCGGGCGAGGCCTCGTAGAGCCGCTCCTCATAGACGGTTTTCGGCCGGTGCGGGAGCTCGTGGACGGCGAGCTTCCAGGTCTCCCGGGTGCGGGTCGCCGTGGAGCAGAGGGCCATATCGAAAGGGATCCCGGTGTCGGCCAGCTTGCGTCCGGCGACGGCGGCGTCCTTGCGGCCCCGGTCAGCGAGGGGCCGCTCGTGGTCGGACACCTGTGGCCAGTCGGCTTTCGCATGCCGGAAGAGGACAATCCTGCGGGGTTCTGCGACGCTCATGGGTCCCAGCTTCGCATGAAACACGCCATGCGGCGCTGAGAGTTGACCTGCTCTCCCGGGCGTGCTCAGGGGGCCTGGTGCAGCACCGTCTGCTGGACGCGCTCGAAGAGGTGGGTGATCGCGGGGTCGCCGCCCGCGGCGTGCGCGTCCGCCGGGTTCAGTATCAGCAGGAGCAGGGCGACGAAGGCGAGGGCGGGCAGGGCGAGGGCCCACCAGGGCAGCCGGATGTCCACGCCGCCCGGGGTCGCCGGGTGGGGCCGGGTGTGCGTACGGGCCGACATGCCGCCTCCGTGGGGCCTCGAGTGCTCCGTGGTCCGCGTCCTCGCGGCCACAACTCGAAGTTACGGATTCCCGGGCCGTCAACCCATCCGGTGATCCACCCACTTGACCCTGACACTCACCCCCTAGGGGACAGGGGGGCTAGCCCCACCATCGGTGTCCCAGGGGGCGGGCGACCGTGGTCAGGGTGAGGCGATCGACGCGATGATGGCGATGATCACGGTGATGGCCAGCATCGCGCCGAGCACGAGCAGCAGCTTCTTCTGGCCGTTCTGGGGGTTCGGGTCGAGCGCCATACGACCAGTCTCGCACCCTTCGTCCGCACCTTCGCCGTCGGGGGTCTCAGGGGCGGGGGCCGCGCGCGGCCTCGTCCTCCACCGTACGGTCGCGGCCGGCCAGGACGCCCACCGCGATCTGCGGGATCATCAGGGCGGCCATGAGCGCTATCGGCAGCCCCCAGCCGCCGCTGTGCTGGTAGAGCACGCCCACGAGGAGGGGGCCCGGGATCGAGATCAGATACCCGGTGCTCTGCGCGAACGCCGACAGCTGGGCGACGCCCGCGCCGGTCCTGGCCCGCATGCCGACCATGGTGAGGGCCAGCGGGAAGGCGCAGTTGGAGACGCCGAGCAGGAGGGCCCAGGCCCAGGCTCCGCCCGCCGGGGCGAGGTAGAGGCCCGCGTATCCCGCGAGGCCGCAGACACCGAGCGCGACCACGATCGGCCCCTGGTGGGGCATGCGGGTGGCGAGGCGCGGGATGACGAAGGCCAGGGGCACGCCCATCACCATCGTGACGGCGAGGAGCAGGCCCGCGGTGCCCGCGGAGACGCCCGCGTCGCGGAAGATCTGCGCCATCCAGCCCATCGTGATGTACGCGGCGGTGGCCTGGAGTCCGAAGAAGACGGCGAGCGCCCAGGCGGTCCGGCTGCGGGTGATGCGCAGTCCGCCGGTTTCCCGCGGAGCGGGGTGTGCCGCCCGTGTCCGCTCGCCGTCGCGGGAATCGGCGCCCCGCGCGCGTACCAGCCCGATCCACGGCAGTACGGCGGCCGCCGCCAGGCCCGCCCACACCGCGAGGCCCGACTGCCAGCCGCCGCCCAGGGCGTCGGTCACGGGCACGGTCACCGCCGCCGCGGCCGAGGTGCCCAGGGCGAGGGCCATCGAGTAGAGGCCGGTCATGGAGCCGACCCGGTCCGGGAACCAGCGTTTGACGATCACCGGCATCAGGACGTTGCTGACGGCGATGCCCATCAGTGCGAGGGCGCTGGCGGCCAGGAAGCCGACCGCGCTCCCGGTGTAGGGCCGGATCGCGAGCCCCGCCGTGATGGCGACCATTCCGGCGCAGACGACCGCGCCGGGTCCGAAGCGGCGGGCGAGGCGCGGCGCCATGACTCCGAAGACGGCGAAGCAGAGCGGCGGTACGGAGGTGAGCAGTCCGGCGACGCTGCCGCTCATGCCGAGCCCGTCGCGCACGTCCTCCAGGAGTGCTCCGAAGCTGGTGATGGCGGGGCGCAGGTTGAGGGCCGTGAGGACGATGCCGACCGTTACGAGCCGCGTCGCCCACGCGCGCGTGGGGTGCGATCGGGGGTCCGTGCTCTCGGCGGAACTGCGTATGGGTGGGGACGTCGTCGTCCCGGTCTCCTCGCTCACCATGAGACCCATCATAGAATCATGGGATGATTGGCCGTCCAATCCCCTTGCGTTAATCTCCGGATTCTCCGGCCCCGCGCGAACGATCACACCGGGCCCGTACGAAGGACCGTCATGCCGCTGAGCCACCCCCGCCGTTCGGCGCTGTCCGAGCAGGTCATCGCCGAGCTGCGGAACCAGATCACTTCGGGCGAGTGGCCGGTCGGCTCCCGCATCCCCACCGAGCCGGAGCTCGTCGACCAGCTGGGCGTCGCCCGCAACACCGTCCGCGAGGCCGTCCGCGCACTGGCCCACAACGGTCTGCTCGACATCCGCCAGGGCTCGGGCACCTATGTCGTGGCGACCAGCGAGCTCGCGGGCGTGATGCACCGGCGCTTCGCCGACGCCGATCCGCGGCACATCGCCGAGCTGCGCGCCACGCTGGAGTCGAGCGCGGCGAAGCTGGCCGCCGAGCGGCGCACCGAGCGCGATCTGAAGCAGCTCGACGCGCTGCTCGTACGGCGGGAGGAGGCCTGGGAGTCGGGTGACGCGGAGGCCTTCGTGGCCGCCGACGCGACCTTCCACCTGGCGGTGGTGGCCGCGTCCCACAACGACGTCATGACGGCGATGTACGCGGACCTGGGCGAGGTGCTACGCGACTGGCTGCGCGAGGACGTCGGCGGGAAGCTGACGCCCGAGACGTACATGGACCACGCGCGGCTCGTCGACGCGATCCGCGCGGGGGACGCGGAGGCGGCGGGCGCGGAAGCCGGGGGCTACCCGTTCCAGTGCCGTCCGGGACGGCTCAGGCCCCTGGCCTCCGACAGCTGACGAACACGGTCACCTCTGGTGACTGACCCACGCCGACCGGACCTCCTCCCAGCACCGGCCGGTCAGCCGGACCGTCATCGCGGGGCCCGCGTCGACCGGGTCGGTGTCGGTGTCGATGTCCCACCAGCGGTCGCACTCGATGTGCAGGGCGACCCGGTCGGTCTCCGGGTAGGGGTTGTGGCAGTACGCGGTCACGTGCGAACCCTGGACCGCGGTGCGACACTCGGCGCCGAAAGGCTGGGGGACGGGGAGTTTTCCGTGCACTACGCGCGTGTGGGGCACGGCGTCGTACGGCAGAACCATCATGAAGGCGACAGCGGCGAACACCGGGGCAAAACGGCGGGACAGGCGCACAAGGGGGACCTCCTCGGCCGTACGGCTGCGGGGCGGTGCGTAGTTCCAGCGTGCGCGGTGCGATGCCCGGGACGCCCGGCCGACTAGGCCGAACGGGCGACGCCCCGCTCCCCGCACTGCGGGAAACGGGGCGTCGGCCACATGGGGGAAATCAGGCGCCGATGGCGTGCAGTCCGCCGTCCACGTGGATGATCTCGCCGGTGGTCTTCGGGAACCAGTCGCTCAGCAGGGCGACGACACCGCGGCCGGCCGGCTCCGGGTCCTTGAGGTCCCACTCGAGGGGCGCCCGGGTGTCCCAGACGGAGGCGAGCTCGCCGAAGCCCGGGATGGACTTGGCGGCCATGGAGCCGATCGGGCCCGCCGAGATCAGGTTGGAGCGCACGTTCTGCTTGCCCAGGTCGCGGGCGAGGTAGCGGTTGACGGACTCCAGGGCGGCCTTGGCCGGGCCCATCCAGTCGTACTGCGGCCACGCGTACTGCGCGTCGAAGGTGAGGCCGACGACCGAGCCGCCGTTCTGCATCAGCGGCAGGCAGGCCATGGTCAGCGACTTCAGGGAGAACGCCGAGACGTGCATGGCCGTGGCGACCGACTCGAAGGGGGTGTTGAGGAAGTTGCCGCCGAGGGCGTCCTGCGGCGCGAAGCCGATGGAGTGCACGACGCCGTCGAGGCCGCCGAGCTCCTCACCGACGATGTCGGCGAGACGCGCCAGATGCTCGTCGTTGGTCACGTCGAGCTCGATGACCTTGGTGGGCTTGGGGAGCTTCTTGGCGATGCGCTCGGTCAGCGTGGGCCGCGGGAACGCGGTCAGGATGATCTCCGCGCCCTGCTCCTGGGCCAGCTTGGCGGTGTGGAAGGCGATGGAGGACTCCATCAGCACACCGGTGATCAGGACGCGCTTGCCCTCGAGGATTCCGCTCATGGTGATCAGTGACCCATTCCCAGTCCGCCGTCAACCGGAATGACGGCTCCAGTGATGTACGAGGCGTCGTCCGAGGCGAGGAACCGCACGGTCGCGGCGATCTCCTCGGGCTGCGCGTACCGGCCGAGCGGCACCTGGGCGACGATGCCCGCACGCTGCTCGTCGGTGAGCGCCTTGGTCATGTCGGTGTCGACGAAACCGGGCGCGACGACGTTGAAGGTGATGTTGCGCGAGCCGAGTTCGCGGGCGAGCGAACGCGCGAAGCCGACCAGGGCGGCCTTGGAGGCGGCGTAGTTCGACTGCCCCGCGGAGCCGAGCAGCCCCACGACCGACGAAATGAGGACGACCCGCCCCTTCTTGGCACGGAGCATCCCACGGTTGGCACGCTTGACGACCCGGAAGGCGCCGGTGAGGTTGGTGTCGAGGACGGACGTGAAGTCCTCCTCGGACATCCGCATCAGAAGCTGGTCCTTGGTGACGCCCGCGTTGGCGACCAGGATCTCGACGGGACCGTGCTCGGCCTCGATCTCCTTGTAGGCCTGCTCCACCTGCTCGGTGTCGGTGATGTCGCACTTGACGGCGAGGCAGCCCAATGCGGTGAGGGCGGCCGGCGGCTCACCCGAGCGGTATGTGATCGCGACCTTGTCGCCGGCATCGGCGAAAGCGCGGGCGATGGCGAGGCCGATGCCCCGGTTGCCTCCGGTGACGAGAACCGAGCGGCTCAACGGATCACCCTTTCGATAGCTGTCTGAAACCCCTGCAAGACAGGCGCCTTCCTTGGAAACCTATCGGTCCCCTACGCCTCCCGGAGAATCGGGCACCGACAGTGGCGCGGGGGACTCACTGTCGGATCCCTACAGAAAGCCTCGATGCGCGGAGGGAAAGATGTGGCCCACGGACCCGCCCGCGCGACATGATCGGACCCGACAGGCCACGACAGCAGGGAGACCTCCGTGCCTCATTCCATCGACGAAGCCTTCACGGCACTGCCGCTGCGGGCCCTGGCCGACGCCGCGCTCGCGCGGGCGCGGGCGCTGGGGGCCGAGCACGCGGACTTCCGGTTCGAGCGGGTGCGCAGCGCGTCCTGGCGGCTGCGGGACGCCAAGCCCGCCGGATCGTCGGACACCACGGACCTGGGGTACGCGGTGCGAGTGGTGCACGGCGGGACCTGGGGGTTCGCGTCGGGTGTGGATCTGACGATGGACGCGGCCGCGAAGGTCGCGTCGCAGGCCGTGGCGATGGCGAAGCTCTCGGCCCAGGTGATCAGGGCGGCGGGTTCCGACGAGCGCGTGGAGCTGGCGGACGAGCCGGTGCACGCCGAGAAGACGTGGATCTCGTCGTACGACATCGACCCCTTCTCCGTGCCGGACGAGGAGAAGGCCGGGCTGCTCGCGGACTGGAGCGCACGGCTGCTCGCGGCCGACGGCGTCAACCACGTCGACGCCTCGTTGCTGACCGTCCACGAGAACAAGTTCTACGCCGACACCGCCGGGACCGTGACCACCCAGCAGCGGGTACGGCTGCACCCGCAGCTCACCGCCGTCGCCGTCGACGAGTCCAGCGGCGAGTTCGACTCCATGCGCACCATCGCGCCGCCGGTCGGACGCGGCTGGGAGTACCTGACGGGCACCGGCTGGGACTGGGATTCCGAGCTCGCGCGGATCCCGGAGCTGCTCGCCGAGAAGATGCGGGCACCCAGCGTCGAGGCGGGGCTGTACGACCTCGTCGTCGACCCCTCCAACCTGTGGCTGACGATCCACGAGTCCATCGGCCACGCCACCGAGCTGGACCGCGCGCTGGGCTACGAGGCGGCGTACGCCGGCACCTCCTTCGCCACCTTCGACCAGCTCGGCAAGCTGAGGTACGGCTCCGAGCGGATGAACGTCACCGGTGACCGCACCGCCGAGCACGGCCTCGCGACCATCGGGTACGACGACGAGGGCGTCGAGGGACAGTCCTGGGACCTCGTGAAGGACGGCACCCTCGTCGGCTACCAGCTCGACCGGCGGATCGCGAAGCTGACCGGCTTCGACCGGTCCAACGGGTGCGCCTACGCCGACTCCCCCGGGCACGTGCCCGTACAGCGCATGGCCAACGTCTCGCTCCAGCCGGACCCCGCGGGGCTCTCGACCGAGGACCTGATCGGGGGCGTGGACCGCGGCATCTACGTCGTCGGTGACCGGTCCTGGTCCATCGACATGCAGAGGTACAACTTCCAGTTCACCGGTCAGCGGTTCTTCAAGATCGAGAACGGTCGGATCACCGGGCAGTTGCGGGATGTCGCATACCAGGCCACGACGACCGACTTCTGGGGTTCGATGGCCGCGGTGGGTGGCCCGGGGACGTACGTCCTGGGCGGTGCCTTCAACTGCGGCAAGGCCCAGCCGGGTCAGGTCGCGGCGGTCTCGCACGGCTGCCCGTCGGCTCTCTTCCGGGGGGTCAATATTCTCAACACGACGCAGGAGGCCGGTCGATGAGCGCCCGTACGAACAAGCCGCACGAGGTCGTCGAGCGCGCCCTCGAACTCTCCCGCGCCGACGGCTGCGTCGTGATCGCCGACGAGCACTCGACCGCCAACCTGCGCTGGGCCGGCAACGCGCTGACCACGAACGGGGTCACGCGCGGGCGCACCCTGACCGTCATCGCGACCGTCGACGGCCGTGAGGGCACGGCCTCCGGGGTCGTCTCACGCTCGGCCGTGACCGCGGACGAGCTGGAACCCCTGGTACGGGCCGCGGAGGCGGCGGCACGCGGCGCGGGGCCCGCCGAGGACGCCCAGCCGCTGGTCACCGGCGTGCCGGAGTCCCCCGACTTCACCGACGCGCCCACCGAGACCTCCTCCGCCGTCTTCACCGACTTCGCCCCGGCGCTCGGCGAGTCCTTCGCCCGCGCGCGGGCGGGCGGGCGCGAGCTGTACGGCTTCGCCAACCACGAGCTCGTCTCCAGCTATCTCGGTACGTCGACGGGGCTGCGCCTGCGCCACGACCAGCCGAACGGCACGCTGGAACTCAACGCCAAGTCGCCCGACCGGACGCGCTCGGCGTGGGCGGGGCGGTCCACGCGGGACTTCAAGGACGTCGACCCGGCCTCCCTCGACGCCGAGCTCGCGACCCGGCTCGGATGGGCCGAGCGACGCGTCGAGCTGCCCGCCGGCCGCTACGAGACGCTGCTGCCGCCGACCGCCGTCGCGGACCTGCTGATCTACCAGATGTGGTCGGCGGCGGCCCGGGACGCGGCCGAGGGCCGGACCGTCTTCAGCAAGCCCGGCGGCGGCACCCGCGTCGGCGAGAAGCTCACCGAGCTGCCGCTGACCCTGCGCAGCGACCCCAACGAGCCGGGGCTCGAGTCCGCGCCCTTCGTGCTCACGCACTCCTCGGGCGACGACGCCTCCGTGTTCGACAACGGGCTGCCGCTGTCGGCGACGGACTGGGTGCGCCAGGGCACGCTGACCCATCTGTCCACCACCCGGCACAGCGCGGGCCTCACCGGGCTGCCCGTCGCCCCGATCATCAGCAACCTGATCCTGGACGGCGGCGCGGACCGCTCCCTGGAGGAGATGGTCGCCGCCACCGAGCGCGGTCTGCTGCTGACCTGCCTCTGGTACATCCGCGAGGTCGACCCGGCGACGCTGCTGCTCACGGGACTGACCCGGGACGGCGTCTACCTCGTCGAGAACGGCCAGGTCGTCGGTGAGGTGAACAACTTCCGGTTCAACGAGTCGCCGGTGGACCTGCTGTCGCGGGCCACGGAGGCGGGGCGCACGGAAAAGACGCTGCCCCGTGAATGGAGCGACTGGTTCACTAGGGCTGCGATGCCCCCGCTGAGGGTGCCCGACTTCAATATGAGCTCTGTCAGCCAGGGCGTATAACCTCGTACCTGATTCACGAGACCACCCAAGGAGATACGAGAACCGTGACGGACATCGTCGACGAGCTGAAGTGGCGGGGGCTGTTCGCCCTGTCCACCGACGAAGATGCTTTGCGCAAGGCGCTCGCGGACGGTCCCGTCACGTTCTATTGCGGCTTCGACCCGACCGCGGCCAGTCTGCACGTGGGGCACCTGGTGCAGGTCCTCACCATGCGTCGTCTCCAGCAGGCGGGCCTGCGCCCGCTGGCCCTGGTCGGCGGCGCGACGGGCCAGATCGGTGACCCGCGCCCGACCGCCGAGCGCACGCTGAACGATCCGGAGACGGTCGCGAACTGGGTGACGCGCCTGCGCTCGCAGATCGAGCCGTTCCTGTCCTTCGAGGGCGAGAACGCCGCGGTCATGGTGAACAACCTGGACTGGACGGCCGGCCTGTCGGCCATCGAGTTCCTGCGGGACATCGGCAAGCACTTCCGCGTCAACAAGATGCTGACGAAGGACTCCGTGGCCCGGCGCCTGGAGTCCGAGGAAGGCATCAGCTACACGGAGTTCAGCTACCAGCTGTTGCAGGGCATGGACTTCCTGGAGCTGTACCGACGCCACGGCTGTACGTTGCAGCAGGGCGGCAGCGACCAGTGGGGCAACCTCACCGCGGGCCTGGACCTGATCCACCGCCTGGAGCCGCACGCCAACGTGCACGCGCTGGCGACACCGCTGATGACCAAGGCGGACGGCACCAAGTTCGGCAAGACCGAGGGCGGCGCCATCTGGCTCGACCCCGAGATGACGACGCCGTACGCGTTCTACCAGTTCTGGCTGAACGTGGACGACCGCGACGTCTCGACGTACCTGCGGATCCTGTCCTTCAAGTCCCGCGAGGAACTGGAAGAGCTGGAGCAGCAGACCGAGGAGCGCCCCCAGGCCCGCGCCGCCCAGCGCGCGCTGGCCGAGGAGCTGACGACGCTGGTGCACGGCGCCGACCAGACGGCCGCGGTGATCGCCGCGTCCAAGGCTCTCTTCGGCCAGGGCGAGCTGACCGGGCTCGACGGGAGGACGCTGGCCGCAGCGCTCTCCGAGGTGCCGCACATCCAGGTCGCCGAGCTCGGCCCGGTGGTGGACCTCTTCGCGGAGGTCGGCCTGGTGGCCAGCAAGTCGGCCGCGCGCCGCACGGTCAAGGAGGGCGGTGCCTACGTGAACAACGTCAAGGTCACCGCCGAGGACGCGGTCCCCGCCAAGGAGGACCTGCTGCACGGGCGCTGGCTGGTACTGCGCCGGGGCAAGAAGAACCTGGCGGCGGTGGAGGTCGCAGAGGCCTAGACACGAGTCGCTGAGGCCTGGACACGATGAGGGGCGGTTTCCCGTGCGGAGACCGCCCCTTCGTCGTACCTGATCACCGGGCTTCGCGCTGGTTCGTCAGGCTCTTTGCTTGTTGCCCCGCAGCGCCATGTACGCCATGTCGCCGAGGAAGACGATGATGATCGCGGCCACGAGCTGGAAGGCGTGGCGGCTCCAGTCGATGCCTCGGGTCTCGGCGACGCCGACCGCCCTGGCGATCGCGTTGCCGACGATGGCTCCGAGGATGCCGAAGATGGTGGTCAGCCAGAGTGGGCTGTGCTGCTTGCCCGGAAGGATCGCCTTGGCCAGCAGGCCCAGAACGAAGCCCACGATGATCGCCCACAACCAGCCCATGTCTGCCTCCTAGTACGGCTCTACGTGAGCATTACGCCCAGTCTCGGCGTGTGCGCCATACGGCGCATGTCGGGCGCGGCCGTACGCGGTACGGCGCATCATGTCCCCCCAGGACGGACCCGCCCCGGTCTCGAAGGCGACGCAGCCGCGGCGTAACGTGGGACGTGTTCGGGCCTGCTTCCCAGACCGGGTTCGGACCGGGTACGGGCCGGGGAGAGTCCGACACAGAGCAGGTGGTGGAACGTGATGCGGAAGCAGAGCAAAAGCCAGGTCTTCCGGATCACCGGGGCCAGGCAGGGGCTCGACGAGGACGTCCGCGGCAGGCAGCGCCGCTATGTCATCTCGATGTCCGTCCGCACGGTCTCCGTGATCCTCGCCGCGACCCTCTGGAACGTGGAGCGGCACGTCGCAATCGTCGCACTGGTGCTCGGCATACTCCTCCCCTACATCTCCGTGGTGATCGCCAACGCCGGACGGGAGAACGCGCCGTCGCTGCCGTCGACGTTCGTCAACGTGCCCGGCCCTGCGATGATCGCGCCGCCGCGCCCGGACGCCTCCGCGGAATCCGTCCCGGAGGACGTGACCGACCCCGGGGTGCGTCCGGGAGGCGGCCCGCACGAGCGGGCCGAGCCCGACTCGACCCTCACCTGACCACGGGGGATCCGCCGAAAACGGAATCCAATCGCGCACCAAGCTCAAGAAAAGCTCAGATCAATCATGTTGTTCCGGTGCCGGGCAGCGGGCTAGCCGTGACATACTTCGTACGCGCTCCGCATCCCCCGTCGGAGCGACAGACCGACGCCGGGCAGCTCCCCCCGTGGCTGCTCGGCGTCGCCTTTTCGGGGCCGTTTAGGGTTGAGGCGTGACTTTCCCGCTCCCCGACATGTCCCCGGCCCCCAGCACTCCGCAGTGCTCCGCGAAGGGCTGCCGCACCGATGCCGTGTGGGTGCTCGCCTGGAACAACCCGAAGCTGCACACGCCCGAGCGGCGCAAGACGTGGCTCGCCTGCGAGGAGCACCGCGAGCACCTGTCCACGTTCCTCGACGTGCGGGGCTTCTTGAAGGACGTGGTGCGGCTGGAGGACTGGGAGGAGCCGGAGGGCTGAGCGGTTCTGGAAGTGCGGGTCGTCTGTGGCTTGTCGCGCCCACGCGGCGGAGCCGCATGTGTCACAGCCCCGCGCCCCTGCAGGGGTGCAGGGGCGCTCTCAGCCTCCGATCGCGGACATCGGTCTGACCGGCTGGAGGAACGACGGGTCGTCCAGGCCCGAGCCCGCCTTCTTGCCCCACATCGCGAGGCGCCAGATGCGGGCGATCTCCTCGTCGGGGGCGTCCGAGCGGAGGGCGGTGCGCAGGTCGGTCTCCTCGGTGGCGAACAGACAGTTGCGTATCTGGCCGTCGGCCGTCAGGCGCGTACGGTCGCAGGCCGCGCAGAACGGGCGGGTGACCGAGGCGATCACGCCGACGCGGTGCGGGCCGCCGTCCACGAGCCAGCGCTCGGCCGGGGCGGAACCCCGCTCGGCGGCACCCTCCTCGGTGAGCGCGAAGCGCGTCCGCAGCGAGGCGAGGATGTCGCCCGCGGTGACCATGCCCTCGCGCTTCCAGCCGTGCTGGGCGTCCAGGGGCATCTGCTCGATGAAGCGCAGCTCGTAGTCGTGCTCCACCGCCCAGGCCAGGAGGTCGGGGGCCTCGTCGTCATTGAGGCCCGGCATCAGGACGCAGTTGACCTTGACGGGGGTCAGGCCGGCGTCGCGGGCGGCTTCGAGGCCCGCGATGACGTCCTGGTGGCGGTCACGGCGGGTGAGGGTCTTGAAGACATCGGGGCGCAGGGTGTCCAGCGAGACGTTCACCCGGTCCAGACCCGCGGCCTTCAGGGCGGCGGCGGTGCGTCTGAGGCCGATGCCGTTGGTCGTCAGGGACATCTGGGGGCGGGGTTCGAGTGCGGCGACCCGCTCCACGATGCCCACGATGCCGGGGCGCAGCAGGGGTTCGCCGCCGGTGAAGCGGACCTCGGTGATGCCGAGACGGGTGACCGCTATCTCGATGAGACGGACGATCTCGTCGTCCGTGAGGAGGTCGGGCTTGGCCAGCCACTGCAGGCCCTCTTCGGGCATGCAGTACGTACACCGGAGATTGCACCTGTCCGTCAGTGAGACGCGCAGGTCGGTGGCCACTCGGCCATAGGTGTCGATGAGCACGTGGGCCCCCTCCCTCGTTGCGGATCACTTCACTCGACACGATCGAGCCTACGTGACGTGACTGACATCGACCCCGGCCGGATCCCACGAGACCCGGCGCGGCCGCGTCGTAGAGATCTACGACGCGGCCGTCGGCGAGGGGGATCAGTGTGCTCCGGTGCCCGTCAGGGACCGCACCTCCAGCTCGGCGTACTTG
Organism: Streptomyces sp. GbtcB7; assembly: GCF_019091445.1. Classification (NCBI taxonomy): domain Bacteria; kingdom Bacillati; phylum Actinomycetota; class Actinomycetes; order Kitasatosporales; family Streptomycetaceae; genus Streptomyces; species Streptomyces sp. GbtcB7. Next base: position 156,862 of record NZ_JAGXJM010000026.1, on the reverse strand, counting down.
CCGGCGTCCGGCTCCTCCTTGGACAGGAGCGTGCCGAGCCAGCCCAGCAGGAAGCCGACCGGGATCGAGATGAGGCCCGGGTTCTCCAGCGGGAACCAGTGGAAGTCGACGTCGGGGAACATCGAGGTGGGCTTGCCCGAGACCACCGGCGAGAACAGCACCAGTCCGACCGCCGTGACCAGACCGCCGTAGATCGACCACAGCGCGCCCTGGGTGGTGAAGCGCTTCCAGAAGAGGCTGTAGAGGATCGTCGGCAGGTTGGCGGAGGCGGCGACCGCGAAGGCGAGCGCGACCAGACCGGCGACGTTCAGGTCGCGGGCGAGGGCGCCCAGCAGGATGGACACGGCGCCGATGCCCACCGTCGCGTAGCGGGCGGCGGTCATCTCCTGTTTCTCCGTGGCCTGCCCCCTCTTGATGACGTTCGCGTAGATGTCGTGCGCGAACGAGGAGGACGAGGCCAGGGTCAGGCCGGCGACGACGGCGAGGATCGTGGCGAAGGCGACGGCGGAGATGGAGGCGAGCAGGATGGCGCCCCAGTTGGAGTCGACGCCTCCCAGGTGCAGTGCCAGGAGTGGCGCGGCGGTGTTGCCCGCCTTGTTGGAGGCGATGATCTCGTCGGGTTTGATCAGCGCGGCGGCGCCGAAGCCGAGGGCGAGGGTCATCAGGTAGAAGGCGCCGATGAGGCCGATCGCCCAGTTCACCGACTTCCGCGCGGTCTTCGCCGTGGGCACGGTGTAGAAGCGGATGAGGATGTGCGGCAGGCCCGCGGTGCCCAGGACCAGCGCCATGCCCAGGGAGATGAAGTCCAGCTTGGTGGTGGAGGTCGCGCCGTACTTGAGGCCGGGCTCCAGGAAGGGCGCGCCCTTGCCGCTGTTGTCGGCGGCCTTGCCGAGCAGGTCGGAGATGTTGAAGTTGAACTTCAGCAGCACCAGGAAGGTGAGCAGCAGGGCGCCGATGATCAGCAGGACGGCCTTGACCATCTGGACCCAGGTGGTGCCCTTCATGCCGCCGATGGTGACGTACACGATCATCAGGACGCCGACGAGGGCGACGATGCCGATCTTGCCGGCGTCGCTGGTGATGCCGAGGAGCAGCGAGACCAGGACGCCCGCGCCGGCCATCTGGGCCAGCAGGTAGAAGATCGACACGACGATGGTGGAGGTGCCCGCGGCGGTACGGACCGGGCGCTGGCGCATGCGGTACGCCAGGACGTCGCCCATGGTGTAGCGGCCGGAGTTGCGCAGTGGCTCAGCGACCAGGAGGAGGGCCACCAGCCAGGCGACCAGGAAGCCGATGGAGTAGAGGAAGCCGTCGTACCCGAAGAGGGCGATCGCGCCCGCGATGCCGAGGAACGAGGCCGCGGACATGTAGTCGCCGGAGACGGCCAGGCCGTTCTGGAAGGCGGTGAACTGTCGTCCGCCCGCGTAGAAGTCGGCGGCGTCCTTGGTCTGGCGGCCCGCCCAGACGGTGATGACGAGGGTCGCGGCGACGAACACCGCGAAGAGGGTGATGATCAGCGGCCGGTGCTGGCTGGCCTCACCGGCGGCGAGCACGGTCGTCTGTACGGGGCTCATGCGTCGCCCTCCAGCCGGGACTTGATCGCCTCGCCCTTGGGGTCGAGCTTCGCGGCGGCGTACCGCGAGTACCACCAGGCGATGAGGAACGTGGTGAGGAACTGGGCGAGCCCGAGGACCAGGGCGACGTTGATGTTGCCGACCACCTGGGTGCCCATGAAGTCGCCCGCGTAGTTCGAGAGCAGGACGTACAGCAGGTACCAGGCGATGAAGGCGACGGTCAGCGGGAAGGCGAAGGAGCGGTGCGAGCGGCGCAGTTCGGCGAACTCGGCGCTCTCCTGCACCTCGACGAACTGCTCGGTCGAGGGCAGCCGGGGATCGGCCTTCGAAGGGGGCGGTGCGTCGGTAGCCACGAAGTCTCCTCGCGTTGCGGGTGCGGTTGCGACGGTGGACGGGGGCGAGTCGGGGCTCGCGGACGGGGACGGCTGGGGTGCGGACATACGGGTGCGACCTCACAGTGATCTGGATCACGTAACCGGGAGCGACGGATGCGCTCCGGTGCGTGATCCAACAGGGGGCTCGATCGTCCTCGGGCTCCCTGCTCAAGGTCACGGCGCCACGCGTGGACCGGTTCAACTCCCCCGACTTCTTTCGGAAGTCATCTCCGGAAGTCATTGCTGGCCAGCTGGGACGGGAGATAGCTTCGGCCTGCAGCACTCGTCATGCACCTGCCGAAGCGCCACCCGCACCAGCCTCAGCACCATCACGCACCTGCCCGAGCACCACCTGTGTTCGGGCGGCTTTCGTTTCCGGATGATGTGGAGATCCCATGGCTCATCTGCGTTCCAGACGTCGCCTCGCCCTCGCGGTGCCGGTCGTCCTGTCCCTCACCGCCTCGCTCGGTTTCCTGCCGGGCGCCGCGTCGGCCGCCCCGCTGACCGCGTCCGCCACGACGAGCGCGGACGGCCCCAACCTCGCGTACGTGGTCAACACCAGGACGGACCACCGCACCATCGAGTCGGTGGAGAAGGCGATCTCCGCGGCGGGCGGCACCGTCGTCATCGCCTACGAGAAGATCGGCGTGATCGTCGTCCATTCCGCCAACCCGGACTTCGGCCAGCGGATCCGCGCCGTGCGCGGGGTGCAGTCGGCGGGCGCGACCCGGACCGCGCCGCTGACGGCCGCGGGGACGACGGACGAGGGCGCGGCGCAGATGCTGTCCGCCGCCGAGGCCGCCAAGGTCTCCAGGACCGCCGCCGCGGGCGAGGAGCCCCTGGAAGCCGACCAGTGGGACCTGCGCGCGATCGGCGCCGACAAGGCCGCGAAGACCAACCCGGGCAGCAAGAACGTGACCGTCGCCGTGATCGACGTCGGCGTCGACGACACCCACCCGGACATCGCCCCGAACTTCTCCCCCTCGCAGTCCGCGAACTGCGTGGGCGGCAAGCCGGACACCACGTACGGCGCGTGGCGCCCCGTGGACGCCGACCACTACCACGGCACCCATGTCGCGGGGGAGATCGCCGCCGCCCGCAACGGCATCGGTGTCGCGGGCGTCGCGCCCGGTGTCAAGGTCTCGGGCATCACCGTGGCCGAGCCGGACGCGAGCCAGCTCTTCTACCCCGAGAGCGTCGTCTGCGCCTTCGTCTTCGCCGCCGACCACGGCGTGGAGATCACCAACAACAGCTACTACGTGGACCCGTGGCTCTACAACTGCCTCGACGACCCCGACCAGAGGGCCATCGTCGACGCCGTCAACCGGGCCCAGCTGTACGCCCAGAAGAAGGGCACCCTCAACGTCGCCGCGGCGGGCAACTCCAACGACGACCTCGACTCGAACGCCCTCGTCGACGCCTCCAGCCCCGACGACTCGACCGCCGTGACCCGCACGGTCGACCCGCACAAGTGCTTCGACGTACCGACCCAGCTGCCGGGCGTCGTCACGGTCGCCTCGACCGGCGTCACCGGCGCCAAGTCGTACTTCTCCAGTTACGGCAAGGGCGTCATCGATGTCGCCGCGCCGGGCGGCGACAAGTACCAGATCCCGGACACGCCGTCGAAGAACGGCCGCATCCTGTCGACGATGCCGAACAACCAGTACGGCTTCCTGCAGGGCACGTCGATGGCGACGCCGCACGTCGCGGGCGTGGCCGCGCTGCTGAAGTCCAAGTACCCCTGGGCCTCGCCGGCCCAGCTCCAGGCGCTCCTCAAGGCCGAGGCGGACAACCCGGGTTGCCCGACCGCCCCCTACGACGGGAACGGTGACGGCGTCGTGGACGCCACCTGCGTGGGCGGCAAGCACGTGAACGGCTTCTACGGAGCCGGGATCGTCAACGCGCTGCGCGCGGTCAAGTAAGTCCCGTCAAGCAAGTCCGGCCGGACGTCACATGAGCTTCCGCACGGCTCGTACCGCTCGTACCGCGAATGAACTGGAGACTCCATGACCGCGCCTCGCAAGCGCTCCCGTCGCGCCATAGCCCTCCCGCTCGGGATGGCCACGGCGACGGCCCTCGCCTTCCTGCCGAACGTCAGCGCCTCGGCGGCCGACACCGACAGCTCCGCCGCGCAGACCGCCACGGCGCCGACGGCGGACGCGACCGCCCTCAGCTATGTCGTCAACGTCCGCCCCGGGCACGGCACTTCCGCCTCCGTGAAGAAGGCCATCGCCCAGGCCGGCGGCACGATAGTGACGTCGTACGACCAGATCGGCGTGATCGTCGTGCACTCCTCGAACGCCGACTTCGCCAGGACGATCCGCGGCGTACGCGGCGTGCAGTCGGCCGGCAACACACGCAACGCGCCGCTGCCCGCGCAGTCGACCACCGACATGGGCGCGCCCCAGGTGCTCACCGCGGCGCAGGAGAAGGCCGCGAGCGCCGAGGCCGCCGCCGGGCAGGACCCGCTGGAGTCCCTCCAGTGGGACCTGCCCGCCATCAAGGCGGACAAGGCGCACGAGAAGACCCTCGGCAGCAGCAAGGTGACGGTCGCCGTGATCGACACCGGTGTCGACGACACGCACCCCGACATCGCGCCGAACTTCAACCGCGACGCCTCGGTCAACTGTGTGACGGGCAAGCCGGACACCACCGACGGGGCCTGGCGGCCGACCGCCGCGGAGAGCCCGCACGGCACGCATGTCGCGGGCGAGATCGCGGGCGCCAAGAACGGCGTCGGCATCACCGGAGTCGCGCCCGGCGTGAAGGTCGCCGGCATCAAGGTGGCCACGACGGCCGGCTACTTCTACACCGAGGCCGTCGTCTGCGGTTTCGTGTGGGCCGCCGAGCACCACGTCGACGTGACCAACAACAGCTATTACACCGACCCCTGGTACTTCAACTGCAAGGACGACCCGGACCAGAAGGCCCTGGTCGACGCGATCACCCGCGCCTCGCGGTACGCGGAGCACAAGGGCACCGTCAACGTCGCCGCGGCGGGCAACGAGAACTACGACCTGGCCGCCGACTCGATCACCGACCCGGTCTCCCCGAACGACGGCACGCCCTCGGACCGGGTGATCGACCCCTCCAAGTGCTACGACATCCCCACCCAGCTGCCGGGTGTGGTCACCGTGGCCGCGACGGGCGCCAAGGGCATCAAGTCGTCCTTCTCCAACCACGGCCTGGGCGTCATCGACGTCGCCGCGCCCGGCGGCGACTCGACGCGCTACCAGACCCCGGCACCGCCCGCCACCAGCGGCCTGATCCTCGGCCCGCTGCCCGGCGGCACGTGGGGCTACATGGCCGGCACGTCGATGGCGTCCCCGCACGTCGCCGGCGTCGCCGCCCTCATCAAGTCGACCCACCCGCACGCCTCCGCCGCCCTGGTGAAGGCGCTGCTGTACGCGGAGGCCGACGCCACGCCGTGCACCGACCCCTACGACATCGACGGCGACGGCAAGGTCGACGCGGTGTGCGAGGGCACGAAGAACCACAACGCGTTCTACGGCTGGGGCACCGTCAACGCGTTGAACGCGGTCACGAAGTAGCCCTGTGAGCGGAGGGGCCGGGCGCGCACCCCGGCCCCTTTCGCCATGTTGATCCAGTACACCCGGCATAGTGCCGTCATGACTCGTACGGACTTCGCGTGGGCCGCTCTGGGCGGCGACCCCTCACTCGTCTCACAGATCTCGGCTGTCGCACGGGAGGGCGTGCTGCCCGCACGGCTGCCGGTGCGCGGGACGGCCCGGGCATGTGTCGCGGTCTGTGCCCTCGCCGGGGCCGAACTGACCGCAGGCCGCACCGGAGGGAAGGTGCCCGAGGTGCGCGTCGACGACGGGGCGGTCGCCACCGCCTTCCACAGTGAGCGGCATCTGCGCGTCGACGGTCGTGAGCCGGTCAACTTCGCCCCGCTGTCCCGGTTCTGGCGGACGGCGGACGGCTGGGTGCGCACCCACGCGAACTATCCGCACCACCAGAAGCGGCTGCTGGGCGCACTGGGTGTGCCGGAGGGCCGGGGCTCCCTCACCGAGGTGGTCGCCGAGGTGCTCGCCGAGCGGTCGGCCATCGAGGTGGAGGAGACGGTGTACGCGGCCGGCGGGCTCGCGATCGCCCTGCGCACGCCCGACCGGTGGGCGGCGCACCCACAGGGGCGGGCGATCGCCGCACACCCGCTGGTGGCCCGCGAGCGGCTGGACACGGCACCCGTACGACCGCTCGCCCCGCTCGCCGGGGATCCCCTGCTGCCCGCCGCGGGCGTCCGCGTGCTGGACCTCACCCGGGTCATCGCGGGCCCGGTGGCCACCCGCACGCTCGCCCTCCTCGGCGCGGACGTCCTGCGGATCGACAGCCCGCGCCTGCCCGAAATCGACGACCAGCACGCCGACCTGGACTTCGGGAAGCGTTCCGCCACACTCGACCTGTCAGCGCGCGGGGATCGCTCGGCCTTCGAGGAGCTGCTCGCCGAGGCCGATGTCGTCGTCACCGGGTACCGACCCGGCGCACTGGACCGGTTCGGGCTCTCCCCGGGGGCACTGGCCGAACGGCGGCCCGGTCTGGTGGTGGCGCAGTTGTCGGCGTGGGGCGGGTACGGGCCGTGGTCCGGGCGGCGGGGCTTCGACAGTCTGGTGCAGGTCGCCACCGGGATCGCGCAGATCGAGGGGTCCGCGGAGCGGCCGGGTGCGCTGCCCGCGCAGGCCCTCGACCACGGCACGGGGTACCTGCTGGCCGCCGCGGTGCTCCGGTCGCTCACCGAGCAGACCGGGGAGGGCGGGACGCGGCTCGTCCGGCTCGCGCTCGCGCGGACGGCCGCGTGGCTGATGGAGGGGCCGGCGCACCTGGAGAGGGAGCCCGCCGACACCTCGTACGAACCGGGCCCCTGGCTCGCCGAGACCGACAGCGACCTGGGCCGGCTCAGGTACGCACGGTCGCCCGTCTCCTTCGCCGACGGGCCCCGCGACTGGGCACGGCCGCCCGGACGTTGGGGGACGGACCCGGCCCGGTGGGCCTGAGCCACCGGGCGTGTTCGCGCGCCGACCCCGCCCGGTGGGCGTGAGCGAGGCGTCGGCCGGAAACGTACCTATGGGCGGAATGCCGAACCACCGCTTGTTTCCCTGCACTTGCCCGGTTCTGTGCCGACTGGTGAAGATCTTGGGGTGACCTTGACACGACCGACAGCCGAGACAGCGGGCGCGAGTGGTCCGGCGCGGCGCCCCGCCGCCGGACGCGCCGTCGCCCTGCTCGTCCTGGTGGCCGTGGCCGCCCTGATCCCGCTGCTCGGTCCGCGCTCCGCGCTGGACGGCACCGGCGAGGCGGCCGCCCCCGGCGTCGGCGGCATCGCCCTGCTGCGCGCGGCCTTGTTCGCGGCGCTGTGCGTCCCCGTGGGCGAACTGTTCGCGGCCCGGCTGGCCCGCCGGGTGCCGGGCGCGCCGCTGGAGCACGCGCCCCGCAGCTGGGCGCCCTACGCCGCGGCGGTCGGGTTCGTCGCCGCGCTGGGGCTCGCCTCGGTGGTGGCCACCGGCAATCTGCTGCCGCACCACCTCTCCGACATGGACGTCGGCGGGCTCTACCAGAGCCGGGACGGCAAGCTCGCGCTCCTGGAGGTCAACGCGTTCCTGGCCGCCGGGCTCTGCGCCCTCTCACGGAGACCGGCCGCCCAGGTGTGGCCGCTGGCCGCGGTGGCCCTCGCGGAGGCACTGCGGGCCCACCCGGCGCCGGAGCACGGCCCGCTCGTCGGTTCCGGTCTGACGCTCGTTCACGTGACCTGCGCGGCCCTGTGGGCGGGCGGCCTGCTGTACGTGCTGCGGATGCTGAGCGCCTGGCGCGCCTCTTCGGAGGCGGAGGCTGCGGAGACGACGGAGACGGCCGAGACGGCGGTTTCGGCGGACGCGGCCGGCGCGGCGCTTCTGGGCCTCTACGCGCGCGTGGCCGCCGTCCTGTTCGCGACGCTCACCGCGACGGGCGTGTGGAGCGCACTGCGCCGCATGCCGCCCGGCACGGTCCTGGACCAGCTGACGGCGACGTCGTACGGGCGCACCCTGCTCGCCAAGCTGGTGCTGGTGGCCGCCGTCGCCGTGCTGGCGCTGCTCGCACGGCTGCGGCTGCGCCGGGCCGCCGACCGGCTCAGCGCCTGTGTGCCCGCTCGCGCGGAGGTGGTGGCACTGGGCCTGGTCGTGGCGGTGTCGGGGCTGCTGACGGCGCTTCCGCTGCCGATCAGGTGGTCATGAGCCGTTGGCGACGAGCACCTTGAGGGCGGTGCGCTCGTCCATCGCCTTGTAGCCCTCGGGCACGCCTTCCAGACCGACGGTCATGTCGAAGACGGGCGACGGGTCGATGGTGCCGTCCAGGATGTCGGGCAGCAGCTCCGGGATGTACGCCCGCACCGGCGCCACACCGCCGCGCAGCGCGACGTTCCGGTCGAACATCACGCCCAGGTCGAGGCCCGTGCCGCTGCCGTGCGGCACGCCGACGAAGCCGATGGCGCCGCCGTCGCGGGTGATGTTCACGGCCGTCCGCATGGACTGCTCGGTGCCGACCGCCTCCACGACGGCGTGCGCGCCCTGGCCGCGGGTCAGCTCGCGGACGGCCTCGACGGCCGCCTCGCCGCGTTCGGCGACGACGTCCGTGGCACCGAAGGCACGCGCGATGTCCGTACGTGCCTGGTGGCGTCCGAGCGCGATGATCCGCTCGGCGCCGAGCCGCTTGGCGGCCAGCACGGCGCACAGCCCGACGGCGCCGTCCCCGACGACCGCGACGGTGGCGCCCTTGCGGGCTCCCGCGCCGAGGGCCGCGTGGTGACCGGTGCCCATGACGTCGGAGAGCGTCAGCAGGGCCGACAGCAGGTGGTCGTCGGAGGCCGCGTCCTTGGGCAGCTGTACGAGGGTGCCGTCGGCGAAGGGGACGCGCACGGCCTCGCCCTGACCGCCGTCGTAGCCGACCGCGCCCCAGAAGCCGCCGTGCTCGCAGGAGGTGGTGAGGCCCTCGCGGCAGTAGTCGCAGACGCCGTCCGACCACATGAAGGGCGCGACGACCAGGTCGCCGCGGCGGACGCCGGTCACCTCGGAGCCGGTCTCCTCGACGATGCCGAGGAACTCGTGCCCGATCCGCTGCCCCGCCTTCCGTGCCGCCTCGCCCCGGTAGGCCCACAGGTCGCTGCCGCAGATGCAGGACCGCAGCACCCGCACGACCGCGTCGGTGGGCAGTTGCACCAGGGGTTCGGGGACGTCCTCCACGCGCATGTCGTACGGGGCGTGGATGGTGGTGGCGCGCATGACGAGGATCCTTCTCGGCCGATCGGCTGGGTGAGATGCGCTCAGGGGGTGGTTGAGCGCATCTCACCGTACGCCGCCCTCGCCGCGGTATGCGCGCCAAGGGTGCCCTGCACTCCGCTGACCAGCAGGAACTGGGCGGCGGCATAGGTCAGCATGATCCAGAAGTCCGGTCTCGGGAGCTGCGGCCAGTCGGCGACGCCGGTGGCGATGAGGGTGTCGGACAGCAGGAAGAGCGCCCCGCCCGCGCCCGCGACGAGCCCGAGCCGGGTGCTTGCGGCCGCCATCGCGGTCAGCAGCAGGCTGTAGCCCGCGACGGGGACACGGAGGCCGGCGGGCAGATCGGGCCGCAGGAGGGTGACGGTGACGACGAGGGCGAGGACGTACACGCCACCGAGCCAGGCCGACGGCCCACGCACGTGTGGAGGGCGATGCGGCGCATCCGGCCTTCTGAAGAGCAGGAGATAGCAGACGTGACCGGCCGCGAAGGAGGCCATTCCCACCAGGAAGGCCGGGTCGGCGTCGGACAGGAGCAGTACGTCGCCGCCCCAGCCGCAGAGCAGGGCGGCCACCAGGAGCCGCGGTCCGCCGCGTACGACCGCGTGGGCGGCGAGCAGGGGCATCAGAAGCGGCTTGGCGACCAGGTGCCCCGGGGTGAACCCGACGGCCAGGGAAACGAGGTCCACGGCGGCGGCCACGCCGAAGGAGACGAGCAGCACGCGCGCGTGCCGTGGGCTCACGCGACGGGCTCCGTGACCGGCTGGTGCCCCGCGGACTTCGGCGTCGGCTGCCAGCCGGGCCCGCGAAAGACCCGCCCCGCCCGCTCGCGCCAACCGGTCGCCGCCTTCAGGTCCCTGGCGATGGCGGCGTACTCGTGGGTGGCGACGCGCAGGGGGTTGTACGTGGCGATGTTCTTGGTGAGCCCGTAGACGGGCCGCTCGGTCTCGGCGACGAAGGACCCGAAGAGCCGGTCCCAGACGATGAGGATCCCGCCGAAGTTGCGGTCCAGATAGCCGCCCTGGGAGGCGTGGTGGACCCGGTGGTGGGAGGGCGTGTTGAGCACGAACTCGAACCAACGGGGCATCTTGTCTATCCGCTCCGTGTGGATCCAGAACTGGTAGACGAGGTTCGCCGACGAGCAGAACGCGAGCGCGGCGGGGTGCACACCGAGGGCGATCAGCGGCACGTAGAAGGGCCAGACCGTCCAGGTCGTCCAGGGCTGGCGCAGCGCGGTGGTGAGGTTGAACTTCCGGCTGGAGTGGTGGACCACGTGGCAGGCCCACAGGACGCGGATGACGTGGTGCCCGCGGTGCGACCAGTAGTAGAAGAAGTCCTGCCCCAGCAGCATCAGCGGAACGGTCCACCACAGGACGGGCACCCGCAGCGGCGTCAGTTCATAGATCGCCGTATAGATCGCGACGATCGGGATCTTCCACAGGAAGTCGAAGACGAGACTCCCGAGCCCCATGCCGACGCTCGTCGCGGCGTCCTTCGCCTCGTACCCCGCGGCCTCGTCGTCCGGATGGATCCTGACGCTCACCACCTCGATCACGGTGAGCAGCACAAAGGCGGGTATCGACCACAGCACGACATCGGGCAGGTTCGGCATGGATGCACCGTAGAACCGCAGCTCGGCCGCGGCTAGACGTTGTTACCCACAAGTATTACCGAGGGTACGCGCTTGCTTATTGGTGATCTCCGCCAAGAACGCCGACAGGTCCGGACCGATGCTCGTCACACGTTCGCTCGGCGCTCGTCACACCCCGGCCGCCCCCAACAGCACCCCCGCCGCATAGGTGACCCCCATCGCCAGCGCACCCCCGCCCACGTTCCGCAGTACCGCGCGGCCCGGGTTCGCCGAGCCCAGGCGGGCGCTCAGCCAGCCGGTGAGGACCAGGGCGGCCAGTACCGAGAGCACGGTGACGCCCAGGCGCCAGGCCGCCGGTGGCAGGACGATGGCGAGGAGGGGGAGGAGGGCGCCCACGGTGAAGGAGAGGAAGCTCGCCCAGGCCGCGTGCCAGGGGTTGGTGAGGTCGTCGGGGTCGATGCCGAGCTCCACGCGCGCGTGGGCCCTCAGGGCGTCGCGTTCCGTGAGCTGCTCGGCCGCCTCGCGGGCCACGTCGCGGGTCAGGCCGCGCTGCTCCAGGAGTTCGGTCAGCTCCTCGAGTTCGGCATCGGGCTGTTCGCGCAGTTCGCGTCGCTCCAGTGCCAGGGCGGCCTTCTCGGAGTCCAGTTGGGTGGAGACCGAGACGTACTCGCCCGCCGCCATCGACATGGAGCCGGCCAGCAGCCCCGCGAGGCCCGCCGTGAGCAGCGCGGAGCGGTCGTCCGTGGCGCCGGCCACGCCGACGACGAGGCCGGCGGTGGAGACGATGCCGTCGTTGGCGCCCAGCACCGCGGCCCGCAGCCAGTTCAGGCGGGAGCCGAGGGTGCCTTCGTGGGCCTCGTCGTGCATGGGTACCGTCACACGGGGAGGATGCCACCTGGCGCGTCACCAGACCCGTACTGACGCTCCCCTCGCGAACACCGGACTCGTCGCGTCCGCCGGGGGCCGCGTCAGCGGTTCGGCCAGTTCCGCCACGGTCGGTCCCGCCTTCGCCGCGAGGGCGTCCAGCGCGTCGAGGTCGAAGCCGTACACCCGGGCGGCGTTCCGGCCGACCATCGCGGCGACCTCCTCGCGCGGCACGCCCGCGTACGCGCAGCGCAGGCCCTCCCGGGAATAGGGGTAGGTGCCCTCGTCGTGCGGGTAGTCGCTGCCCCACATGATCTTGTCGACGCCGATCCGCGCCCGCAGCGGCACCTCGTGCGGGCGCATGAAGCTCGCGCCGACGAAGCAGTTGTCCCGCCAGACCTCCGAGGGGCCCTTGCCCATCGACTCGGCGAGTCCCGCGCCGAACTTCGACTCCGCCGTCGCCCTCTTCGCCCTCTTCGTCGCCGCCGCCGCCGACAGCCTCCCGTGGTAGTAGTCCAGCATGTCGAGCACCCCGGGGATCCAGCCCGAGCCCTGCTCGGTCAGCACCAGTCTCAGGCCGGGGTGGCGGCGGAAGGCGCCGCCGAAGATGAGGTGCCAGAGCGCGCGGTGGGAGAACCAGGTCGTCTCGACCATGAAGACCGCGCGGGCCGCCGGTTCCTCGCCCAGTGGCGGCGACGCCGAGCCCGCGTGGTGGTTCACGGGGACGCCCAGCTCCTCGCAGACCGCCCAGATCGGGTCGTACGTCGACGAGTACAGCTCGGGCAGTCCCGAGCCCGGTGGGGTGCCGGGGAGCAGCAGGCCGCCCCTGAGGCCCGCCCGGGAGGCCCATCTGATCTCCTTCACCGCCTCCTCCACGTCGTTCAGGAGGATCTGGAAGACACCCGCGCGGCGGCCCGGCGCGGCCGCGCAGAAGTCCGCGAGCCAGCGGTTGTGGGCGCGCAGGCCCGCCCAGCGCCGTTCGAACTCCTCGGCGGTGGGGGCCGGCGCCATCAGGGCGGCCGACGGGAAGAAGGGCGGGATGGTGTTGGGGAACACCACCTCCGCGACGATGCCGTCCTCCTCCAGCTCCGCCAGGCGCCGTGCGGAGTTCCAGTTCTTGTCGGCGGTGTCGGCGAGCAGGTCCTCGTACGGATTGACGTACGTGGCCGCCCACGCGTCGAACGCCTCGTGATGTTCCTTCGCCAGGTAGGGCCGGTAGTCCAGGAGGTCCGCTCCGGCGTGGCAGTCCGCCGAGATCACGGTGTAGCGGTCGGTCACGGGGTCGTTCGTGGGGGCGCTCACGGCGTCGTCCCCAGGACCGGGAAGTCGTGGTCGGTCAGCCAGTGGCGGCCCACCTCGCGTGAGCGTGCCCAGGACGCCGCCACGGCCGTCTGGTCGTCGCTCTGGCCGAGGTCGGCCGGGGTCGGGCCGATGCGCCGGGCGAGCGGGGTCAGCCGCTCGACGTCGAAGCCGAAGACCTCGGCGGCCGCGAGGCCGAGCATGCGGCGGGTCTCCGCGACCGGGATGTCGTGGAAGGTGCGCCGCAGCCACGCGCGGGTGTCGGGCCAGGTTCCCTCGGGGTGCGGGAAGTCGCTGCCCCAGAGGATGTTGTCGACGCCGATCTCGTAGCGCTGGGCGAGTTCGCGGCGCTTGGTGTTCGTCGCGCAGATGAAGAGCTGCCGGTCGAGGTACTCGTGCGGGGGTCGCTTCAGCTCGGCGAAGGGCGACAGCTTCTTGCCGCCGTGCGCGCCCAGGTAGAGGCGGTCCATGAACCAGAGGAGGTTCGGCAGCCACCAGCAGCCCGACTCGGCCACCCCGAACTTCAGCCCCGGGTGGCGTTCGAAGACGCCCGACCAGAGCAGGAACCACAGGGGGCGCGCGGGCCACCAGGTGACTTCGGAGACGTAGATCCCCAGGTGGTCGCCGTACTCGTGGCGCGGCGCCGCGCCCGAGTGCGTGACCACCGGCATCCCGCACTCGGCGGCGGCCGCCCACACGGGGTCGTAACGGCGGTCGTGGTACGGCTCCTTGTCGACCCACATGGCGGGGATCATCAGGGCGCCGAGTCCCGACTCCTTGGCGCGGTACACCTCGGCGACGACCGCGTCGGGGGCCGCCGTGATCGGCAACAGGGCGACCCCGCAGTGCCGTTCGGGGTTCTCCCCGACGAACTCCGCCAGCCAGCGGTTGTGGGCCTGCGCGCCCGCCATCCCGAGCTGCGGGTCGTGGTCGCCGGAGAGGCCGAGGCCCACGCCGAAGGGGGCCGCCGTGCGGCTGTCCACGGCGTCGGCGTCCGGGAAGACCACCTCCCCTGCCACGCCGTCGCCGTCCAGCTCCTTGAGGCGCTGCGCGGTGTCCCAACCGCCGCGCAAGCCCTCCTCGTTGTCCTGGAACCAGCGGTCCGCGAACGCCTCGTTGCGGATGCCGAGCCGGTTCATCTCCTCTCGGCGCCGGCCCTGGCCCGCGAGGAAGTCGTCGAAGTCCCGGTGGAGCCGGGAGTCCAGGTAGGGCCGGTACTCCTCGGTGGGGAGCCCGGCGTGGCAGTCGGAGGAGATGATCAGATAGGGGTCCCGGTCGGTCATCGCCCGCCTCCTCAGTCCAGGATGAAGTGCTCTAGGTACGACGGGTCGGCCCGGTCGAGCATCGACTGCGACCTCGCCCGGATCTGCCGGTCGCTGTGCTCGCTCGCGGGCAGCAGCCAGAACCGGCCCTCCCGGATGCCGTCCGCCACCAGGTCGGCGACCTCCTCCACCGGCGTGAACCGCACCTCCTGCCCCGCCTCCTTCATCGCGGCCTCCCACTGGTCGAGGCTGCGGTACGGGGTCTGCCTGGGGCGCTGTTTCGCATAGCGCTCGGGCCGGTTGCGGTGCGACTCCCACAGGCCGGTGCGGAGCATGTGGGGCCCGGGGAAGAGCACCGACGCCCCCACGCGCGCGTGCTCCGCCTTGAGATGCGCGTACAGGGACTCGGTCATCGTCACGACGGCCGCCTTGGTGACGGCGTACACGGAGGCGGTCGGCAGCGGGGCGATCCCGCCGTCGCCGGACGAGGTGTTGACGACGTGGCCCGGCTCTCCCCCGGCGATCATGCGCGGTACGAAGGCCTGGACGCCGTGGAAGACACCCCAGACGTTGACGGCGAAGGCCCACTTCCAGTCGTTCGGATCGTGCTCCCACATGCGGCCCTCGGCGCCGGAGCCGACCCCCGCGTTGTTGCACAGGACATGCACGGCGCCGTACTTCTCGTACGTCTCGGCGGCGAGCGCGTCGAGCTGTTCGCGCTCCGAGACGTCCACCACGCGCGCGTGCACCTCCGCCCCGTCCTCCCGCAGCGTGGCGGCGGCCTTCTCCAGGGCACCCTCCTCGACGTCCGCGAGGACCACTTTCAGACCGTCCGCCGCGAACCGGCGCGCCATCGCGAGCCCGATACCGCTCGCCGCGCCGGTGACGACGGCGACCTGCCCCGCCCGGAGATCCATCAGGCGCTCCCTTCCGGCGGCCCGTCGAGGATCTGCCGCGGATCGTCGTAGCGCTGATGGATGTACGGCAACAGGGCCTGGGCGCTGACGCGTTCGACCACCCGGCCCGTCTGGTCGGTGGTCTTCTCACCGAGGGTGATCTCGACCAGTTCGCGTACGGGGAGGTCGGCGACCGGGTCGTACATCGACTCGCGCAGCACGACGTCCCCGGTGACGCGCTCCAGCCTGCGCACCTTCTCGTTGCGTACGCAGTGCACGAGCACGGGATGCGCGTCGAAGCCCGAACCGTCCACCGCGGGAAGGAACTTGAAGTAGAAGTCGGTCTTCCGGGCGGGCTCGGGCAACGGCAGGTCACCGCTCACCGCGCCGCGCACCTCGACGAACGCGATGCCGTGCCGGGCGAGTGCGGCCCGTACGACGAGGCCGTCGCGTTCCACGGTGACCTCGCCGAGCTTCTTGGGCTCCCCGAAGACCTCGCGACCGCCGATGAGCGCCCGCTCGTGGGTCATCGGCATGACCAGCGGGTACCAGCCCTCGACGCCGTCGTGCGCCGCGGCGACGGCGAACGAGCCCGCGCCGAGCGGATAACCCGGCAGGTCCACCTTGCTGATGTTCACCCGGACCAGGGGGCGCCCGGTGGGTTTGAGCGGGGGTGGCAGGACCGCCGCGACCGCGTCCGGATCACTCTCCCAGACGGCCACCACACCGGTGGACCAGATGTCGGGGAACTTGGCGCTCGCGGTGCGCGCGGCGGCGATCTCCGCCTCGGTCCGTGCGCCGTACCTCACTCGTGCCATGTCCGTACCGCCCTTCGTAGGCGCTACCTGCTGGGGCGCGGAGCACGCTTGCAGGACACCGTCGAAAGGTCCATAGCCATGCGTCAGCCATGCGCCCGGGGCCGTGCGCCGGGCCGAACCAACCGGTGACCCGCGCCACAAAAGGCACCCCTGTCCCCCGCTGACCGCGTCAACTCCGGGGGCCGGACCGTCCGTCGGATCCGGGAAGGTGGGGGCCGGACTGTCAGTCAGGGCCCGTATCCTCAGTGACCATGCTCGAAGACCTGACGACCGCATCGTCACCAGCCCCCTGGCCGGCCGCGTATCCGCAGGGGTACGCGGTCGTCGACGTGGAGACCACCGGCCTTGCCCGCGACGACCGGATAATCTCGGCCGCCGTCTACCGGCTGGACGCGCGCGGCGAGGTCGAGGACCACTGGTACACGATGGTCAACCCGGAGCGGGACCCGGGCCCGGTCTGGATCCACGGTCTGACGACCGAGGTGCTCGAAGGCGCCCCGCTCTTCCAGGACATCGCCGAGGAGTTCTCCGACCGGCTCGCCGACCGGGTGCTCGTGGCGCACAACGCGGTCTTCGACTGGTCGATGATCGCGCGGGAGTACGCACGCGCGGAGCGTGAGGCGCCGGTGCGTCAGCGGCTGTGCACCATCGCGCTCTCCAAGGAGCTGGGCCTGCCGCTGCCCAACCACAAGCTGGAGTCGCTGGCCGCCCACTTCGGTGTCGTACAGCAGCGGGCGCACCACGCGCTGGACGACGCGCGCGTGCTGGCCGAGGCGTTCCGGCCGAGCCTGCGGGCCGCCGCGCGGGACGGCATCCGGCTGCCGCTCCTGGAGTGCCGGCCGCTCAGGGAGTGGTCCGAGAGCCCCGCGGCACCGCGGATCGGACGGCAGTACGGTTCCGGTGGTCAATCGTCCGGCGGCTACTCGTCCGGTGGCTACCCGTCCGGGAGTTGGCGGCCTTCACGCAAACGCCCCGCATGCCCCTATCCCAACCCAGGTCACTACGAAGCGGGCAAACCACTCAAGCAGGGTATGCGGGTCGCGTTCTCCGGGGACACGTCCGTCGACCGCGAGCTGCTGGAGGACCGTGCCGTCGAGGCCGGCCTGCATGTCGCGACGAGTCTGTCCCGGCTGACCAGCCTGCTCGTCACCAACGATCCGGACTCCAGTACGTCCAAGGTGGTCAAGGCCAAACAGTTCGGGACACCGGTGATCGACGAGGCGGCGTTCGGCCAGCTGCTGCGGGACGTGGCGCCGGCCTCGGAGAAGTGACCCCGGAGGGCTGAAGAGGGGCCGGGGTCGCTGACGGACGTACGGGTGATTGCCGGGCGACTCGCCCGGCGCCCGCTCGCCCGCGCCGCGTCAGCACCTCACCCTGTGGCGCATGGCGAGATGCGAAGTGTGCGGCAATGACTACGGCATGACCTTCGAGGTGCACGCGCAGGGCGCGGTGCACGTCTTCGACTGTTTCTCCTGCGCGATCCACCGGATGGCCCCCATCTGCGAGCACTGTCGCGTGCAGATCATCGGCCAGGGCGTCGAGGTCGAGGGCCACTGGTTCTGCGGCGCGCACTGCGCCCGCGCGGAGGGCAAGGTGGGCATCATCGACAAGGTCTGAGAGCCGAGCGGAACGGTCCGGGAGCACACGTTCCCGCCGTGTCGACGCGCACCCCCCTGAATACGCCCCACGACCGAGTTGTACGGTCGTGGGGTGTACCGCTTCCTGTTGTCCCGGCAGTGGGTGATCCTCACCCTCGTGGCCCTCCTGCTCATCCCCACGATGATCAAGCTGGGCTTCTGGCAGCTGCACCGCCATGAGCACAAGGTCGCGCTGAACAAGGTCATCTCGCAGTCGCTGACGGCCACGCCGGTGCCCGCCGAGTCGGTCACCGCGCCGGGGCAGCACGTCGAGCACGCGGACCTGTACCGCCGGGTGACCGCGAAGGGCACCTTCGACACCGCGCACGAGGTCGTCGTGCGGCGCCGCACCAACGCCGACGGCGAGGTCGGCTACCACGTCCTGACCCCCTTCGACCTGGACGACGGCCGGGTGCTCCTCGTCAACCGGGGCTGGATCGACTCGAACGGCTCACAGACCGCGTTCCCGAAGATCCCGGCGCCCGCGAAGGGCGAGATCACCGTCACCGGGCGGCTGATGCCCGACGAGACGACCGGCGACAGCGGCATCAAGAACATCCAGGGCCTGCCCGACCGCCAGGTCATGCTGATCAACAGCGAACTGCAGGCCAAGAGCCTCGGCAAGCAGGTCCTCGGCGGGTACATCGAGCAGACCGCGCCCGCGCCCAAGGGTGACTCCCCCGAACTGATCCCCGACCCCGAGCACAACGACATCGGTCCGCACATGGCGTACGCGATCCAGTGGTGGCTCTTCTCCGCGGGCGTGCCCGTGGGCTGGCTGATCCTGGTCCGCCGGGAGCGCCGCGACCGGGCCGAGGCCGCCGTCTCCGCGACCGCGCCGGAAGCGGCCACGGTGACCGCCTGACCCCTGGGCCGCCGCCCGGCGCGCCCGTACTTCCTCGGCCGGTGTCACCCGGTCGGCCCCCGACCCGATTGGCCCCGGCCTTCGCCGGGAACTCGCCCCACGTGCACCCACGTATCGAGGACTACGCGCTCATCGGGGACGAACAGACCGCCGCGCTGGTGGGCCGGGACGGGTCCGTCGACTGGCTCTGTCTGCCACGGTTCGACTCGGCCGCCTGCTTCGCCGCGATCCTCGGCGACGAGAACCACGGTCGCTGGCGGATCTCACCCACGGGGGCGGGCCCCTGCACCCGGCGGGCCTACCGGCAGGACACGCTGGTGCTCGACTCCGAATGGGAGACGGACGAGGGCGCGGTCCGCGTGACCGACTTCATGCCACAGCGCGAGCACGCCCCCGATCTCATCCGCGTCGTCGAAGGGCTCAGCGGCCGGGTGACGGTGCACAGCACACTGCAACTGCGCTTCGACTACGGCTCCGTCGTGCCGTGGGTGCGCAGGGCGGACGGCCAGCGGGTGGCGGTCGCGGGCCCGGACTCGGTGTGGCTGCGCAGCGAACCCGAGGTACGCACCTGGGGCAAGGACTTCCGTACGCACTCGGAGTTCACCGTGGAGGCGGGCGAGCAGGTCGCCTTCGTCCTGACCTGGCATCCCTCGCACCAGTCGCGCCCGCCGCTCGTCGACCCGTACGAGGCGCTGCGCTCCAGCGTCGAGGACTGGCAGGCGTGGGCGGCGCGCTGCCGTTACGACGGTCCGCACCGCAACGCCGTCGTGCGCTCCCTGATCACCCTGAAGGCCCTCACCTTCGCCCCGACCGGCGGCATCGTCGCCGCCCCCACCACCTCGCTCCCCGAGGAACTCGGCGGCGTCCGCAACTGGGACTACCGCTACTGCTGGCTGCGCGACTCGACCCTCACCCTGGGCGCGCTCCTGGCGGCCGGGTACCACGAGGAGGCCGAGGCCTGGCGCGACTGGCTGCTGCGCGCGGTCGCGGGCGACCCCGCGGACCTGCAGATCATGTACGGCCTCTCCGGTGAGCGCCGGCTGCCCGAGTTCGAGCTGTCGTGGCTGCCCGGCTTCGGGGGCTCGTACCCGGTCCGGATCGGCAACGAGGCCGTGAAGCAGCTCCAACTGGACGTGTACGGCGAGGTCATCGACTCGCTCTCGCTGGCCCGGCGCTCGGGCCTGCCGTCCAAGCCGCACATGTGGCGCCTGCAGTGCGCCCTGATGGAGTTCCTGCGGACCGCCTGGCGGCAGCCGGACGAGGGGATCTGGGAGGTGCGCGGCCCACGCCGGCACTTCGTGTACTCGAAGGTGATGGCGTGGGTGGCGGCCGACCGCGCCGTCCGGGCGCTGGAGAGCGAACCGGAGCTCGTCGGCGACCTGGAGGGCTGGCGCACGATGCGCGAAGAGGTGCACAAGGAGGTGTGCGAGCACGGCTTCGACAGCGAACGCAACACCTTCACGCAGTCCTACGGGTCACGCGAACTGGACGCGTCACTGCTGCTCATCCCCCGCGTCGGTTTCCTGCCGCCCGACGATCCCCGGGTCGTCGGCACCATCGACGCGGTGCGCGCCGAGCTCGAACGCGACGGCTTCCTGCTGCGCCGCTACAGCGACGAGGGCGTCGACGTCGACGGGCTGCCGGGCGGCGAGGGCACCTTCCTGGTCTGCTCGTTCTGGCTCGCGGACGCGCTGCACATGACGGGCCGTACGAAGGAGGCCCGCGAACTGTTCGAACGACTGATCGGCCTGGCCAACGACGTGGGGCTGCTGTCCGAGGAGTACGACCCCGTCGCGCGCCGCCAGCTCGGCAACTTCCCGCAGGCGTTCAGCCATCTCGGCCTGGTGGGGACCGCCTTCAACCTGTTCGGTGAAGCGCATCCGGGAGGAGCCGAGGCGACCGGATAGGGGAGGATGGGGGCCATGGATCTTGGACTGAAGGACCGTGTGTACGTCGTCACGGGAGCCACCCGTGGCCTGGGCAACGCCACCGCGCGGGAGCTCACCGCCGACGGCGCGAAGGTGATCGTCACGGGGCGCGACGAGAAGACCGCCACCGACGCGGCGTCCGCGCTCGGACCGAACGCGGTCGGGGTGGCCGCCGACAACTCCGACCCGGGGACCCCGGACCGGCTGATCGCGGCGGCCCGGGAGCACTTCGGCGGCTTCGACGGCATCCTGATCAGCGTCGGCGGCCCGCCGCCCGGGTTCGTCGCGGACAACACGGACGAGCAGTGGACGGCCGCCTTCGAGTCCGTCTTCCTGGGCGCGGTCCGGCTGGCCCGCGCGGCCGCCGCGGAGCTCGGCGAGGGCGGCGTCATCGGCTTCGTGCTCTCCGGCTCGGTGTACGAGCCCATCCCGGGCCTGACCATCTCCAACGGTCTGCGCCCCGGTCTCGCCGGCTTCGCCAAGTCCCTCGCCGACGAGCTGGGCCCGCGCGGCATCCGTGTCGTCGGCTTGCTCCCGGCCCGCATCGACACGGACCGTCTGCGCGAGCTCGACGGCCTCTCCGCCGACCCGGAGGCCACCCGCGCGGCCAACGAGTCGCGGATTCCGCTGCGCCGCTACGGCACCCCGGAGGAGTTCGGCCGCACGGCGGCGTTCCTGCTCTCGCCCGCCGCGTCGTATCTGACGGGCATCATGATCCCGGTGGACGGCGGCGTGCGGAGCGGGTTCTGAGTCCGCTCGGACGCCGCCGGGGGACTAACTCACCCTTTCGGCCCGGTGCTTGACCCCGCGGAGGCGTACCTCCGCGGGGAGCGCGGCGAGGCCCACGGAGTCCCGGGCGTGTGCCAGGGCCTCCGTCGTCAGCAGGTGCAGCGCCTGCCCGGGATCGACATGCGGTTCCAGCAGGAGCTGGACCCGGGTCCCGGGAGCGCCGCGCCGCCCGGTCAGCTGGACCTCGGCCCGTTCGACACCGTCCAACCGCCCCGCCTCGGCGGCCAGTACGCCCTCCAGGGCCCGCCCACGCAGCAGCGCCCCTTCACCGTCGCCGGTGTCGACGAGCACCTCCGCGAGCCGGCGCCGCCGCAGTACGGCCGACAGCCACCACAGGCTGAGCAGAACGACGACCGCGAGAACGGCGATGACGGTCGGCCACCACCAGCCCTGGTCCCGCCACCGGGTCCGTTCGGCGGCGCTCAGCAGCACGTCGTGCCGCCCGTCGTGGATCCACCAGGAGGGCGGCCGCACGCCCAGTCCGACGGCGAGCACGGAGCCGCCGAGGACCAGCAGCGCGAGCCCGACGATGCCCAGCAGGACACGGTTGACGATCCTGAGCACCGCCCTCACCCCTTCCGGCCCGGACGCGCGACATGCACCGACAGGGCGGGCGTCCGGACGAGCCCGAGCCCCCGGATGCCGTCGGCGAGCGTGGCGTCCAGGTCGGCCCGTACGTCGTCGAGTGGGCGGAAGTGCGAGACCGCCCGCACGTCGACCTTCCTGCGCCCCATCCGTACCCGGACCGACCGCACCCCGGAGACCTCCATGGCCCGGTCGCGCAGCGCCGTCGCGGCGGCGCCCCGGTGCAGCCCGGCCCGTACGTCGGGATGGGTGCGCCGCATCGGCAGGACGTCGCGCAGCCCCGGCGTCACCGCGAGGACGATCAGCCAGAGCCCGATGGCCGCGGCGAGGCCGGCGCCGACGAGCACCCAGGTGTCGTCGAGGGGCCGTTCGGCGAGCTGCCGGGCGAGGGACCTGCGCCAGTGCGAGGCGGGCCGGTGGGCACGTACGGCCGCGACGTCGTACAGCAGGACGCCCGCACCCACGAGGACCAGCAGCGCGACGATCCCCGCGGGGACGCGGCGCGCCGACCAGAACCGGCCCTGCCCGCCGTGCGCGTCGTCGACGGCGGGCGGCGGGTCGTAGTCGGCCGCGGAGGCGGACTGGCCGAGTTCGTCCTCGGCCGGTGGGCCCGCGTCGCTCTTCTCCAGGACGGGCATGCGTCGGGTGGTGTTCTCGGAGCCCTGGGACTCGCTCATCGCGTCCTCCCCTGTGCCGCGGCGGTCGCCGGTACCAGGTGCAGCCGTTCGACGTGGACCGTCACCTCCGGCACTTCCATCCCCGTCAACGCGTCTACCCGCTCGGCGACATGGCAACGCACCGCGTTGCAGCGGGCGCCGATGTCGGAGGGGTAGCCGAGTTCGAGGTGGAGGCGGACGCGGGCGCTTTCATGGTGGACGACGACCGTCGCGTGGGGGGGTACGGCGTCCGGGGGCAGCGGGTCCAGGGCCTCGCGGGCGGCCTGCGCGGCGATCTTCGCCACGACCCGGTCGGCGATCCGGGTCGCGCCGCGCTCGGCCGCCTCGACGGCCGTCGGGGGCCGTCGGGTGTCGCCGAGCGGGCCGGTCACGGGCGTCACCGCCGCCGGTCGTCGCGGGGACGGAAGAAGTCACCGAGATCCAGGTCCCCTTCGAGGAACCGTCCGACGACGAACCCGACGGCACCCAGGGCGGCCACGAGCAGAAAGGCCCCGAAGCCCCCGAAGTACCCGGCGAAGCCCAGCGCCATTCCGGCGATCATGCCGATCACGGCCAAGCTCATGGTGCGCTCCTCAGCGGTTCGACGGCCTCGGTGTCGTGGGCCGTTGCGCGGCCGGGCCGGTCACTGGAGCCGCGCCTCCGGCTCCTCGTCTTCTTCCTCGGGAAGCTTCACATCACTCACCGCGATGTTGACCTCGACGACCTCGAGTCCCGTCATGCGCTCCACGGCCGCGATGACGTTCTCACGCACGGCGCGGGCGACATCCGCGATCGACACGCCGTACTCGACGACGATCTCCAGGTCGAGCGCGGTCTGGAGCTCCCCGACCTCGGCCTTGACGCCGCGCGAGACGGATTTCGACCCCCCTGGCACTCGATCGCGCACGGCCCCGAAGGTCCGGCTCAGCCCACTGCCCATCGCATGGACACCGAGCACGTCCCGGGCGGCGAGCCCGGCGATCTTCTCCACCACACCGTCGGCGATCGTGGTCCGCCCCCGCGTCGCGGGATCACCGCCGCCGCGCTTGGTGACCCCGGGCTTGCGGCTCTGGGGAGCCTCCTTCTCGCTCCCGGCGCTGTCCGTCCGGTTCTGCTCCGTCATGTCGGTCATCGCCGTACGTCCCTTTCGGTCGTCCTCCTTGCCCACAGTAGGTGCGGTTGCGGGCTCGCGCGCCAGGGATGCGGCAGGCTGGAGCAATAACCTCGGATCGATGGACGCAGGCAGTACGGCGGCAGCTCGGGCTCGGGCGCCTGCTCCCGCTCGGGCATCCGCGCGACGGTGCCTGGATCGCCGAGGAGGCGGCCGACGCGTTCCTGCGGCGCGCGGCGGCCGGCGTGCCCGCTGTGCGCCTCGGCACGCTCCGGATCGCCCTCGCGGACCCGGACCTGGTCTACGAGCCCGTCGTACCGCCGCCGCCCAGCGCGCTGCCGCCCGGCCCCCTGCGCATCGTCGCGGAGTTCACGGCCGGGGCGGATCCGACGGCCCCCGGCGTCGAGCCGCTTCCCACGACGGCGGCCCGCCTGCGCGTGAGCCTGGCCGAGGCGGCCGAACCCCTCGGCCTGACGGTCACGGAGGTCGACCTGAAGGTGACGGAGTTGGGGGACGTCTCCGCGCCGCCGACCGCCGTACGCCGCGCCGCCCCGCCTCCGGCCGCCGTACCGACGGCGCCCGACGAGGCCCGGGCGGCCACCGCCGCCCTGTCCGTGCCGGGGGTACTCCACCTGACGGACGTCCTGGGCCATCCGGTGCACATCGAGAACGTCCCCGGCAAGGATCCCGCCCTCGCCCGCCGCCACGTCCGCGTCGAACTGGCGGTCGCGGCAACGGAGCGAACGGTGGACGTGGCAAGAGCCGTCAGAGCGGCGGTCGCGGAGGCCCTCCCCGACACTCCGTCAGTGACGGTACTGGTGACGTCCGTCGAGTAGGAGGGACGGCCTCACTCCCCCAGACCGGCAAGGTCCCGCAGTCGCCGGGCCTGAGCCGCGCGCTCGGCGACCCGCTGCTCCTCGTACGTCCGCTCCTGCGCCCCCCGCAGCAACGCCTTGGTCTCGACGACCGCGTCCCGAGGCGCGGCCAACACCGCACCGGCGAGGTCCCGCACGGCATCCTCGAGCTGGTCGACAGGCACCGCGAGATTGGCGAGCCCCGTGCGCTCGGCCTCCTCGGCCGACACGAAGCGACCCGTGGCGCAGATCTCCAGCGCGCGGGCGTATCCGACCAGGCTCACCAGCGGATGCGTTCCCGTCAGGTCGGGAACGAGCCCGAGGCTGGTCTCGCGCATGGCGAACTGCACGTCGTCCCCGACGACGCGCAGGTCACAGGCGAGCGCCAGCTGGAAACCCGCACCGATGGCGTGCCCCTGCACGGCGGCGATGGACACGACGTCGCTGCGCCGCCACCAGGTGAACGCCTCCTGGTACTCGGCGATGGTCGCGTCGAGCTCGGCGTCGGCCCCGCGCGCGAGGTCGATGAACGACGGCTCGCCGTCGAACCCCTCGGGCGTGAACGCCTGCCGGTCGAGCCCGGCCGAGAACGACTGGCCCTCGGCACGCAGCACGACCACACGGACAGTGCCCGGCAGCAACCGCCCGGCCTCCGTCAACGCCCGCCACAGAGCAGGACTTTGGGCGTTGCGCTTGGCCGGATTGGTCAGCGTCACCGTGGCGATCGCGTCGTCGACGGTGAGCCGTACGCCGTCCTTGTCGAGTACGGGGTCAAGATCCTTGTCGAGCGAAGCCATGGGCTGCCTCCGATGGGTGCGGTCGGATCAGACGCGTACCTCGTGAAGGACACGAGGAACACACCTAAGTGACTGCACAGTAACCACCCGGTCGATCACCCGACCGACCGGGTGGCCACCACCGAAGCCGATGGGGACGCCCGGCCTCAGGCCGAGGCGGCCTTCTTGCCCCGCGTCGCTCCGCCACGCCCTCGCAGCGTGACGCCCGACTCGCTGAGCATCCGGTGCACGAAGCCATACGAACGGCCGGTTTCTTCGGCCAGCGCTCGAATGCTCGCACCGGAGTCGTACTTCTTCTTCAGGTCTGCCGCGAGCTTGTCGCGCGCGGCGCCGGTTACCCGGCTGCCCTTCTTCAGAGTCTCGGCCACCCGTGCCTCCTCATGGGAAGTGCGCTCTGGACTTCTCATGATCACCCCTCCAGGGCTTCATGGCCACCCATTCGGCAAGGTCCGTGAGACACGGTTTTGACGACAGGAGCCCGTCCTCACAAATGGAATCACAGGGTCCGCACCGCTCTGTCCGTACGACCGAACGGGTTCTTCCGTGAAGTGCCAGGTCAGCGACGCAAGACGGCCGAGCCCTTGGGAACAAAGGACTCGGCCGCGAAATGGATGTAGGACACACCTCGGTACGAGGAGATCTCACACAGATGATGGATCACGGATCGGCCGAATGATCCATACGCAGTGGATCAGTCATTCGATCACGTCGTGCTGACGGCAGCCCCGGGGCTGTCCGGGAGGCCGTACGAGGGCTCAGGCGAGGGCGACGAGGTCCGCGTAGTCGGAGCCCCACAGGTCCTCGACACCGTCCGGCAGCAGAATGATCCTCTCGGGCTGGAGCGCCTCGACGGCGCCCTCGTCGTGGGTGACGAGGACGACGGCGCCCTTGTAGGTGCGCAGCGCGCCGAGGATCTCCTCGCGGCTGGCCGGGTCCAGGTTGTTCGTCGGCTCGTCGAGGAGGAGGACGTTCGCCGAGGAGACCACGAGGGTCGCGAGCGCGAGCCGGGTCTTCTCGCCGCCGGAGAGCACGCCGGCCGGCTTGTCGACGTCGTCGCCGGAGAACAGGAACGAGCCGAGCGTCTTGCGGACCTCGACCAGGTCGAGGTCGGGGGCGGCGGAGCGCATGTTCTCCAGGACCGTGCGCTCGGGGTCGAGGGTCTCGTGCTCCTGCGCGTAGTACCCGAGCTTGAGGCCGTGGCCCTCGATGACCTCGCCGGTGTCGGGCTGCTCGGCGCCGCCGAGCAGCTTCAGCAGGGTCGTCTTGCCCGCGCCGTTGAGGCCCAGGATGACCACGCGCGAGCCCTTGTCGATGGCCAGGTCGACGTCGGTGAAGATCTCCAGCGAGCCGTACGACTTCGACAGGCCCTCGGCCATCAGCGGGGTCTTGCCGCAGGGCGCGGGCTCCGGGAAGCGCAGCTTGGCGACCTTGTCGGAGACGCGGACCGCCTCGAGGCCGGCCAGCAGCTTGTCGGCGCGCTTGGCCATGTTCTGCGCGGCCACCGTCTTGGTGGCCTTGGCGCGCATCTTGTCCGCCTGCGAGTTCAGCGCGGCGGCCTTCTTCTCGGCGTTCTGCCGCTCGCGCTTGCGGCGCTTCTCGTCGGCCTCGCGCTGCTGCTGGTAGAGCTTCCAGCCCATGTTGTAGACGTCGATCTGGGCGCGGTTGGCGTCCAGGTAGAAGACCTTGTTGACGACCGTCTCGACGAGGTCGACGTCGTGGGAGATCACGATGAAGCCGCCGCGGTAGGTCTTCAGGTAGTCGCGCAGCCAGACGATCGAGTCGGCGTCGAGGTGGTTGGTCGGCTCGTCGAGCAGAAGCGTGTCGGCGTCCGAGAACAGGATGCGGGCCAGCTCGACACGGCGGCGCTGACCGCCGGAGAGCGTGTGCAGGGGCTGGCCGAGCACGCGGTCGGGCAGGTTGAGCGCGGCGGCGATGGTGGCGGCCTCGGCCTCGGCGGAGTACCCGCCCTTGGTGAGGAACTCGGTCTCCTGGCGCTCGTACTGCCGCATGGCCTTCTCGCGGGTGGCGCCCGAGCCGTTGGCGATGCGCTGTTCGTTCTCCCGCATCTTGCGGATCAGGGTGTCCAGGCCGCGCGCGGAGAGGATGCGGTCGGTGGCGAGGACGTCGAGGTCACCGGTGCGGGGGTCCTGGGGCAGATAGCCGACCTCGCCGGAGCGGGCGACGGTGCCGGAGGCCGGGATGCCCTCGCCGGCCAGGACCTTCGTCAGGGTCGTCTTGCCCGCGCCGTTGCGGCCGACCAGGCCGATACGGTCGCCCTTGGTGATGCGGAAGGTGGCGGACTCGATGAGAATGCGGGCGCCGGCGCGCAGCTCGATACCGGAGGCGGAGATCACGGACAGACTCCAGGGCAGGGTGGTTGGCGGGGTGGACGGCTGAGGACGTTCCCGCCGTCTAATGCGCGAGGAGAATGGCCATGCGCCCAAGTCTAACGGGGCCGTGCAACCACTTTCCCTGGGTGAGTGTGTCCGGCACTGTGACGCTCGCCCTGCCACACGTCGCCCAGCGGCGTGCGGTGCGGGGTGATTCTGCCCAGGTCGTCGACGGCGACGAGCTCGGTGGTCCAGCTGTCGCCGGTGGCGCAGGGCTGCGCGATGAGGAGCGCCTCGCCGTGACGCAACGCACGTTCGGGGGCGAAGGAGCAGCCGTACCGGGCGGGCAGCGTCCAGCGCAGGTCGCCGTCGGCGATGCGGTAGGCGGCGACGCGCCACGGGGTGATCACGGCGAGCATGCGAGTGCCCAGGGGCCGCAGCACCCCACTCGCCCCGTGGTCCGCGAGCCACCCGGCGGCCCCGGGAAGGGCCCGGTGCCAGCGCACGGCGCTGCCGTCACCGCGCGCGGTGTCGGTGACCAGTCCGTCGTCCCACAGCGCGATCGCGTGCCCGCGCGCGGGGAGCACGGCCACCGGACGGCGGCCCTCGCGCGCGTAGGTCCAGCGGGGGTGGCCGGTCGTCCCGTCGTAGGCCTCGACGGCCGCCTTCGTGGCGCGCAGCGGGGGCTGTCGTGTCCCGTGCCCGTGCGCCACGCGCGTGTGGGCGATGAGGCGGTCTCCGTAGGGCGCGGGGCGCGCTTCGTGGGCCGCGGTGAGCAGCAGGGCGACGGCGACGGGGAGCAGGGCGCGGGCGGCGCGGCGGTGGGCGGCGGGGAAACGGAGCCGGGGGGCCGGGGGGTCCGTGGTCGCCGGGGCGGACTGTTCCGCCTCCGCCGCCTCGACCGGCACAGCCATCACCTCGCCCCCATCGGCACCACCCGCCGCTCCTAGGACCTGTCCGGCCGTCCAGGCGCACGGATCAGGCGCAGAGCGTAGGCGTGGGCGGTGGGAACGCCCGTCGGGACACGGCGGGCGGCGGGCGGCGTGTCGCCCGTTCGGCCCTCCGCCCGGCGCCGGACCTGTGAGGGCGTACGAGGATGGCGCCACGGAGCGACGTACGCCGAGGTGCGAAGCCGTACGCAGAGGGTGGTGTGCCCATGCAGTTCGACGACGACGCCGACCTGGACACCTCCGACGTACAGGATGTGCGCGGCAGTCGGATCCCTGGTGGCAGGGCGACCGTCGGGGGTGGCATCGCGGGTCTGATCGCCCTGATCCTCGGGCTGTTCTTCGGAGTCGGGCCCGATGAGCTCGGGTTGTCCTCCGGCAACGACCAACCCGCGGTGACCACTTCCTCGCTCGACCAGATCAAGCAGACCTGCCGGAAGGGGCGGGACGCGAACGCCCGGGAGGACTGCCGGATGGTGGCGGTGGTCAACAGCGTGCAGGACTTCTGGGCGCAGGAGTTCGCACGACGCGGCGGTACGTACACGCGCTCGCCGACCGTCTTCTTCAGCGGGCGGGTGAACACCGCGTGCGGCACCGCGACCTCGGCGGTCGGACCCTTCTACTGTCCCGGTGACCGCAAGGTCTATCTGGACCTGGGCTTCTTCGACGACCTGCGGACCAAGTTCGGCTCCAGCGGCGGGCCGTTCGCGCAGGCGTACGTGGTGGCGCACGAGTACGGGCACCATGTGCAGGATCTGATGGGGACGTTGGGCAGGGCCCAGAGCGGTGTCACGGGCGCGAACAGCAACTCGGTGAAGGTGGAGCTGCAGGCGGACTGCTACGCCGGGGTGTGGGCGCACCACGCGACGACGACGAAGGACCCGTCGACGGGCAGGCCGTTGATCAAGAACCTCACTCCGGCCGACATCCGGGACGGACTGGACGCGGCGGCCGCCGTCGGCGACGACCGGATCCAGCGGGAGTTCCAGGGCCGGGTGACCCCGGAGACGTGGACGCACGGCTCGTCCGCGCAGCGGCAGCAGTGGTTCTACCAGGGCTATCGCACCGGCGACATGGCGCAGTGCAACACCTTCCGCTGAGCGCGCGGACGCGGCGGAGGCGAGAGCGCGGACAGGGCGGTGAAAAGTCCGCGGATGCGGCGCGTTCCGGGCGACTTCGGCTCTCCGGGGCGTTGTCAGTGGCCGGTGCAAGACTGGGCAGCGGGTGACATTCCGGCCCAGCAGGACGAGTTCCGGTGGGAGTGATCGGCATGGCAGGTACGGACGGCGGGCGCCCGAGCATCTACCCGACGCTGCTGTACGCGGACGCGAAAGCGGCGATCAGGCAGCTGACGGAGGCCTTCGGTTTCTCGGAGGCCTCGGTGTACGAGAGCGAGGACGGCACGGTGATGCACGCCGAGTTGGTCCAGGGCAACGGCGCGGTGATGCTCGGCTCCAAGGGCCGCGGTGGCGTCTTCGACGGCGCGATGAAGGACGCGGGCCCCGCGGGGGTGTACGTGGTCGTGGACGACGTCGACGCACACCACCAACGCGCCGTGGACCACGGCGCGGAGATCCTCATGCCCCCGACCGACCAGGACTACGGCTCGCGGGACTACCTGGCCCGGGACGCCGAGGGCAACATCTGGAGCTTCGGCACGTACGCCCCGGAGATACGGGGCTGACCCCGGGGGCGAGGGGGTGCGGGGATGCGGGGCTGATCCCAAGGACAGGCCCTAGCTGCCTCCGGTGTGGACCTGGAAGGCGGCGCGGCGTACGGCCTTGGCGAGGGCCGGGTCCGGGTGGGCGGCGGCGAGCGCGACCAGGACCTGGACAGTGCGGGGATGGCCGACGGCGCGCACCTCGTCGAGGAGCGCGGGCACGGTGGGCTGCACCGCGGACTCCAGATGGCGCACGAGAAGCGGCGCCTCACCGTGATCGGCGACGGCGGCGGCGGTGTCGACCCAGAGCCAGGTGGACTCTTCGCGGGTGAGGACCTCGTGGGCGTCCTCCGGGTCGTGGCCGTCGTGCTCGGCGAGCCACAGCAGGGCGTAGGGGCGCAGCCAGGACTCGTCGGCCACGGCGCGTACGTCGGGCTCGGCGGGGGCGCCGACCACGCGCAGCGCCTCGAAGGCGAGGCCGCGGGTGAGGGCGTCCTCGCCGCGGGCGGCTTCGAGGAGTTCGGTGACGGCGCTGCCGACGGGGCGGGCGGCGAGCCAGGCGCGGTACTCGGCGCGGGCCGCGTTCGGGCGCAGCTGGGCGCAGCCGCGGAGCATGTCCGAGGCGGGCTGCTCGATGTTCCCGGCGGGGCTCTGCGCGGCGACGCAGATCTGCTCCAGCTTGACCCAGACCGCCCAGCTGCCGAGCGGGGTGAGCGTGGCCTGCCCGTCGGCGCAGGTGAGCGCGCCGACGGAGGCGAGCGCGTGCAGGGCCCAGTCGAGGAGGGGCTCGAGTGGGGCGTCCGCGATCTCGGCGGCCTCCGGGACGGGCTCCGGCTGGGGGCCGTAGGGGATTTCGCAGCGCTCGGTGCGCAGTTCGGTGACGCGCTGTTCGAGGAGGTCGAGGAGCTGCTCCATGGGGACGGGCCCGGCGGAGAGCTGGAGGAAGGAGAGCACCTGGGGCATCGCGGAGACGACCTCGGCGACGGCGGACGCCTCGCGGTCGGCCGGCTCGGGGTGGGCGAGCGACCAGGCGTCGAAGAGGGCGACCCAGCCGCGCAGGACGGCGCTGTCGTCGCGGTTCCAGGCGCGCAGTCGCCAGCCGGGGCGGGCGATGTCGCCGTGCACCTCGACGAGGCCGGCGAGGCGTGCGGTGTCCCAGTCCGCGCGGACCTGAGCCGGGGTCAGGCCCAACTCCTCGGCGGCCCGTTCGGCGGTCGCGTCGGCGAGGGTGCCCTTGCCGTCGGGGGTCGCGCCGTCGCTCCCCGGGCCGAGCGAGGCGTCGGCCCAACGGGCGACACGGGCCGCGGCGGCGAGGCCGGTGCGGGCCATGCGGGCCAGTTCCGCGGGGGGCGGGGTGCCCTCGGGGGGCCGGGGTGCGGGTCGGCGCGAGCTGCGCTGGGTCACCGCTCGGGGGGCGGAAGCCAGGGGGCGCGAGCGGACGAGTCGGAGCCTGGAGTCGCGCGGGTTACGGGACGTCACGGGTGCAGTCTTCCGGTTGACGGTCCGAAAACCCAAACGGAATGTCACAGCAGGCGACAGGGGTGGCCAATGGACAGGGTTCCGAGGGGGCTCGACACGTGTGAGCGAAGCCTCGCACGAGTTGACCGGGGCCCAACCGGAAGCCTTGGGGGACGGCTCCGCCGGGGGGCTGTGCGGGGTGGCTCCGCCGGGGCGTGCGGGGAATGGTTGTGCGGGCGGGAGCGGTCTTGGCGGGGTCTCCGCGCGGGGGGCGTCGCGCGGAGGCGTCGCGCGGAGGGGTGGCTACATCAGAGGGGTGAGGAAGCGGCGTAGGGCCTCTTCGTAGTTGGGGGCGGCGTTCCACATGGCGCCGTGGGAGGCGTTCGGGACCGTGTGCAGGGTGACCAGGTCCGGGCGGCGCTCGGCGAGGCGGCGCGAGGGGCCCCAGGGGGCGATGGTGTCGTCCGGGCCGTGCACGATCAGGGTCGGGACCTTGAGCTGGCCCGGGTCGGCGGCCTCCTGGATGCGGTCGCCGTGCAGACCGGTGCGGCCCTGCGCGGCACGGACCGCGAGGGGCAGCAGGGCGCTGGGCGTGTGGCGGGCCGAGGCGAGGGCGCGCAGCGTGGCTCCCCAGTCGAGGACGGGCGAGTCCAGGATCAGCCCGGAGATCCGCTCGCGCAGGGCGGAGTGCGCGGCGGTGCGCAGGGCCATGGTGGCGCCGATGGACCAGCCGTACAGGACGACCTGCTCGGCGCCGTAGCGCACGGCGTAGCGCACGGCGGCGTCCAGGTCGCGCCACTCGGTCTCGCCGAGGTGGCTGAGGCCGTCCGGGGAGCGGGGTGCGCCGAGGTCGCCGCGGTAGGCGAGGTCGAGCACGGGCAGCTGGTTGCGGTGCAGGAACTCCATCACGTTCATGGGGTGCTCACGGGTGGTGCCGAGCCCGTGCGCCGTGATCACCCAGGTGTCGCGGGTGCCGGGCACGAACCAGGCGGGCAGCGGGCCGAGCTCGCCGGGGACGTCCACGTCGGCGTGGTCGAGACCGAGGGCGCTGCTGGGGTTGCCGATGTGCAGGTTCGGCGTGAGCCATGCCTTGTCGCCGGGCTCCAGGGTGCCGTGGGTGACGCGTTCGAGGCGGCGTACGACCGTGTCGGCGGTGTGGGGTGCGTCGTCCAGGACGGCACCGACGACCGCGTGGGAGCCGTCGCCCGTGAGGCCGTACCGTCCCGGGCGCAGGGAGGCCAGGTCGCGGGTGAGCGTGATCCGGCCCGCGGCCGTGGAGTGCACGGTGAGCCGGGGCTCGGTGGGCAGTGGCCTGCCGGGCGGCGCCTTCAGCGCGGCGTCGCTGGCGAACCGGCCCGCCGCCACGGAGGCTGCGCCCGCGGCCAGGGCTACGGAGACGGCCGCGGCCGTCGCTTTGACAGTACGCACGGGTTCAGTCTCCCGGCGCGGCCCCCGGTCGGCCAGCCGGAGCGGGCGGTGGACTCCCGCCTTGGGGTGCGCGGGCTCGTTCTCCGGCACTGCGCGCGCACCGGAACCGCCGGGTCGGTACAACCCGCACCGCCGGGTCGGTGCCACCGCACCGCCAGGTCCGGTGCCACCACACCCCCGGATCCAGTGCCACCACACCGCCGTGTCCGGTGCCACCACACCGCCAGGTCGGTACGTCGCGTCGGATCAGCGGGGCCCGGCCCCGCCGCCCTGCCCGTAGCGCCCCAGCCGCTCCCCCGCCTCGCCCACCTGCTCCGGCGAGAGCAGCGTCGGGGACAGGCCGGGCACGGACGACGCCAGGAGCCAGACGCGGGACATCCATTCCAGTTGGGCGGTGCGGTCGAACGCCTGGGACAGCGAGGCTCCGTAGGCGATGGTGCCGTGGTTCTGGAGGAGGCAGGCCGTGCGGCCGGTGAGGGCCTGGAGCATGTTCTCGGCCAACTCCGGGGTGCCGTAGGTCGCATAGGGGGCAACTCGGACCGGTCCGCCGAGGGCGCCCGCCATGTAGTGGATCAGGGGGAGTTCGGGGACGAGGGTCGAGACGGCCGTCGCGTGCGCGGCGTGGGTGTGGACGACGGCCCGCGCGTCGGTGGCGCGGTGGATCGCGAGGTGCATCGGCAGTTCGCTCGTCGGAACGAGCGAACCGAGGACCTGCCGGCCCTCGAGGTCCACACCGACGGCGTCTTCGGGCCTCAGCCGGTCGTAGGGCACTCCGGTCGGTGTGACCAGGACCGTGTCGCCGACCCGGACGGAGACGTTGCCCGACGTACCGACGACAAGACCGTCGGCCACCGTCCGGCGGGCCGTCGCGACGAGCTCGCCCCATGCGGCCGCCACCTCCCGCTCGCGCGCGCCCGGCGCGCTCTCCCCCACGTCCCGCACTTCCCGTGCGTCCCGCCGCTGCTCAGCCATGTGGCGATCCTGCCAGGCAGGGACGTCAACCCACGGTCGGTGAGGGCACTTTAGGGCGGAAGACAAGCGTCCGTAAGGGCACATAACGGCACATATCACCCTTCTGGGGTGATTGGCTGGCGATCGACGGGCTTTCAACGATCTTCCAATAGCCTCTGGAGGATTTGTCACGCACGTCGCCATTCCGGGGGGAAATATGGCTCGTGACCACAAACCACTTCTTCGCCGTGCCCGCGTCCTTGCGGCGGCGGCCGCCGTGGCGGCGCTCACCGCCGCGGGGACCGTCCTCACCGGGGCCCCGGTCGCCGCGGCGGCCAAACCCAAGGGCCACGACGTCTCCTCGCACCAGAAGAACGTCGACTGGCAGAGCGCGAAAGCGAAGGGCGCCCGGTTCGTCTATGTGAAGGCGACCGAGTCCCACACGTACCGCAATCCGTACTTCGGCCGGCAGTACGACGGAGCGCGCGACGCGGGGATCCTGCGCGGCGCCTACCACTTCGCGGTGCCGGACAAGTCGTCCGGCACCACCCAGGCCGCGTACTTCGTGCGCAACGGCGGCGCCTGGCGCGCGGACGGCTGGACGCTGCCGCCCGCGCTCGACATGGAGTACAACCCGTACGACAAGAAGCACAAGTGCTACGGCCTGAGCAAGGCCGGGATCGTGAGGTGGATCCAGGCGTTCAGCGACGAACTCGAACGGGAGACCGGCCGCCGTCCCGTCATCTACACGACCACCCACTGGTGGAACACCTGCACCGGCGGCAGCGGCGCCTTCGCCGCGAACCACGCCCTCTGGCTCGCCCGCTACGACTCGGCGGACACGGGCGCGTTGCCGGCCGGCTGGTCGACGTGGACGTTCTGGCAGTACGACAACAGCGGCACGCTCCCGGGTGACCAGAATCTCTTCAACGGATCCATGACCCGGCTCAAGCAGTTCGCCGCGGGCTAGAAGCCCTCGAACACCCCCAGGCGGAACCCGATATTCCGCCTCCGTTCGAACATCTGGTAAACCGTCGGGCCGCCCCTCCCGCACACTGGTCATCACGAGCGGAGGGGCGGTCCACCGTTTGATACACCCCAGCGCCCGCCCCAGTTCACCTTCCGTTCACTCAGGTTGCCTACGGTCCACCTGCCACTGACGTCAAACAGAAGCCTGGGTAAATGGAACACATCACGCTCCTCCTCGGAATCGTGATCGTCACCGCTCTCGTGTTCGATTTCACGAACGGTTTCCACGACACTGCCAACGCGATGGCGACCACCATCTCGACCGGCGCTCTGAAGCCCAAGACGGCGGTGGCCATGTCCGCCGTGCTGAACCTCGTCGGCGCGTTCCTCTCCGTGGAGGTCGCCAAGACGATCTCCGGCGGGATCATCAACGAAGAGGGCATACGCGTCCAAGTGATCTTCGCGGCGCTCGTCGGCGCCATCCTCTGGAATCTGCTGACCTGGCTTCTGGGTCTGCCCTCCAGTTCCTCCCACGCACTGTTCGGCGGCCTGATCGGCGCCGCGGTCATGTCGGCCGGCTGGTCGTCGGTGAACGGCTCGACCGTCGTCACCAAGGTGCTGATCCCCGCGGTCGCCGCGCCCATCGTGGCCGGACTCGCCGCGATGCTGGCCACCCGGCTGACGTACCGGATCGGCAACCGCGCCGACGAGAAGGCGACCGCCAAGGGCTACCGCGCCGGCCAGATCGCCTCCGCCGGCCTGGTCTCCCTGGCGCACGGCACGAACGACGCCCAGAAGACGATGGGCATCATCACTCTCGCCCTGGTCACCGGCGGCGTCATCGCCCCGGGCTCGAACCCCCCGCTGTGGGTCATCGTCTCGGCCGGTACGGCCATCGCGCTCGGCACGTACCTGGGCGGCTGGCGCATCATCCGCACCATGGGCAAGGGCCTCACGGACCTCGCGCCGCCGCAGGGCTTCGCCGCCCAGACCAGCGCCGCGACGGCCATCCTGGCCTCCTCGCACATCGGCTTCTCCCTCTCCACCACCCAGGTGTGCTCCGGCGCCGTGATGGGCTCGGGCATCGGCCGCAAGGGCGGCGTGGTCCGCTGGTCGACCGCGACGCGGATGTTCGTCGCCTGGGGCCTGACCCTGCCGGCCGCCGGTCTGGCCGGCGCCTCCGCCGAGTTCCTGACCAAGCAGGGCACCTGGGGCATCGTCCTCACCGGCGCGCTGCTCGTCGCCGGCGCCGGCACCATCTGGAAGCTCTCCCGCCGTCAGCCGGTCACCGTCGACAACGTCAACGACGTCGACGCCGAACCCGCGGGCGTCGTCACCGCAGCGATCGCCGCCGTCACCCCGCCGCCCGCGGGCCCCGTCACCGGCGACCTGTCCGGCGACCTGAAGACCACCATCCCGTCCCCGGACGCGGAGCCCACCCGCCCGGCCACGGTGTAAGGACAGAACAGCATG
This sequence comes from Streptomyces sp. GbtcB7, assembly GCF_019091445.1. NCBI lineage: Bacteria > Bacillati > Actinomycetota > Actinomycetes > Kitasatosporales > Streptomycetaceae > Streptomyces > Streptomyces sp. GbtcB7. The sequence goes on along the minus strand of NZ_JAGXJM010000026.1, from coordinate 120,481 downwards.
CACATCGACTGGGCAGCCCTCGGCTCCGTCTTCGGAGTCAGCCTCGTGACCACCGTCGGCCTCGTCGGCCTCTTCACCCTCGGCATCGTCGGCCTCTCCAAGCGCGAGTCCGCGTCCGCCCAGGGCGGCTCCGCGACCCTCGCGGTCACCGGCGCGTACGTCTGCTTCGCGGCGTGCGCCGCGGCGGTGGCGTACGGCATCTTCCTGATCGTCGGCAAGTAACCCAAAACGGGCACCACTTCGCGTGGGGTGCGGGACGGATCACCGTCCCGCACCCCACCTGTATGTGGGCCTTCGCACACTCTCCCCGCGCAGGTCAACAGCAAGTTGACGGGTCTTCCAACCCGTGGTGGACTGCCGGAGCCAAGTACGGCGACAGAAGAGGAAGCCGGTGTGAATCCGGCGCGGTCCCGCCACTGTGACCGGGGAAGGAACTCCCCGGGAGCCAGGAACTCTCCCCGCCGGTCTCGTCGAACCAGGGCGCGGACACCCTGAGTGAGGACATAACGCCATGCGCGGCTGCCCAAGTGCCCTGCGAGCGACGGTTCCACCCGACCTGACGGTCGGCTGACCCCGTGCGTGCCGATCGCGTCTTCGCGTACGGCGCCGCCGCCGGACTCCTCGGTGACCTGTTGCTCGGCGATCCCCGCCGGGGGCATCCGGTCGCCGTGTTCGGGCGGAGCGCGGCAGCCGTGGAGCGGGTGCTGTGGCGGGACCACCGCGGGTGGGGCGCGCTGCACACCGCCGTGTGTGTGGGAGGTGCCGCCGGACTCGCCGCCGTCGCTTCCCGTGCCGTACGCCCCTCACGTGCCGCGTCCCTCGCGCTGACGGCCGCCGCCACCTGGGCCGTCGTCGGGGGCACCACGCTCGGGCGGGAGGCCCGGGCGATCGGTGACGCCCTCGCGGACGGGGAGATCGAGACGGCCCGGGAGCGGCTGCCGCATCTGTGCGGGCGCGATCCCCAGGCCCTCGGCGCCGACGGCATCGCGCGCGCCGTCGTCGAGTCCGTCGCCGAGAACACCTCCGACGCCGTGGTGGGCGCCCTGGTGTGGGGTGCCGTGGCCGGAGTCCCGGGGCTCGTGGGCTTTCGGGCCGTCAACACCCTTGACGCCATGGTCGGTCACAGGTCGCCCAGGTACCGGCGGTACGGGTGGGCCTCGGCTCGGCTCGACGACGTCGCCGGGTGGCCGGGGGCTCGTCTCACGGCCGTGCTCGCCGCCCTCGCGGGTGACAGTCCCCGAGGGGCCGTACAAGCCTGGCGCGCCGACGCCGTCAAGCATCCGAGTCCCAACGCCGGGCCCGTGGAGGCCTCGTTCGCGGGGGCGCTCGGGGTGCGCCTGGGCGGCACCCTCTCCTACGGCGGGCGCGTCGAGCACCGGCCCGAACTCAACGGCGCCGGGCGCGCCGTGCACGTCGACGACATCGAGCGGGCCGTACGCCTGTCACGGCGTGTCGGCTGGCTCGCCCTCGGCGTGAGCGCCGGCGGGCGGCTGCTCGTACAGAGGCTTCTCAGGAAGGGGCGTACGTCATGAGCGGCGGGCTGCTCGTCGCCGGAACCACCTCCGACGCGGGCAAGAGCGTCGTGACCGCCGGGATCTGCCGGTGGCTGGTGCGCCACGGCGTCAAGGTCGCGCCCTTCAAGGCGCAGAACATGTCCCTGAACTCGTTCGTGACGCGCGAGGGCGCCGAGATCGGGCGCGCGCAGGCCATGCAGGCGCAGGCCGCCCGGGTGGAGCCGACCGCGCTCATGAACCCCGTGCTGCTCAAGCCGGGCAGCGACCGGAGCAGTCAGGTCGTCCTCATGGGCAGGCCCGTGGGCGAGATGACCGCGCGCGGGTTCTTCGGGGGGTCTGGGGGGTCGTCCCCCGGGGAAAGGCTGCACGGGGGGCGGCAGGAAGCCCTCCTCACCACCGTGCTGGACTGTCTCGCCGAGTTGCGGGGCACGTATGACGCGGTGATCTGTGAGGGGGCCGGCAGTCCTGCCGAGATCAATCTGCGGCGGACCGACATCGTGAACATGGGGATCGCGCGCAATGCGCGGCTGCCCGTGCTCGTCGTCGGCGACATCGACCGCGGGGGTGTGTTCGCCTCGTTCTTCGGGACGGTCGCGCTGCTGTCGCGGGAGGACCAGGAGTTCGTCGCCGGGTTCCTCGTCAACAAGTTCAGGGGGGACGTCTCCCTGCTGGAGCCGGGGCTCGACATGCTCCACGGCCTCACCGGGCGGCGTACGTACGGCGTCCTGCCGTTCCGGCACGGCCTCGGCATCGACGAGGAGGACGGGCTGCGGGTGTCGTTGCGGGGAGCGGTCCGGGAGTCCCAGGTGACCTCCCCCGTCGGCGAGGACGTACTGCGCGTCGCCGTCTGCGCGATCCCGCTGATGTCCAACTTCACGGACGTGGACGCGCTGGCCGCCGAGCCGGGCGTCGTCGTGCGGTTCGTGGACCGGGCCGAGGAGCTGGCCGACGCCGACCTCGTCGTCGTCCCCGGGACCCGGGGGACGGTGAAGGCGCTGGAGTGGCTGCGCGAGCGCGGACTCGCGGACGCCATCCTGCGCAGAGCCGCCGAGGGGCGGCCCGTGCTGGGCATCTGCGGCGGTTTCCAGGTCCTCGGCGAGCACATCGAGGACGAGGTCGAGTCGCGCGCCGGCCAGGTCGACGGGCTCGGACTCCTGCCGGTCCGTGTGCGGTTCGCACGCGAGAAGACCCTGACCCGGCCCGTCGGGGAGGCGCTCGGCGAGCACGTCGAGGGCTACGAGATCCATCACGGCGTCGCCGATGTGACGGGCGGTGAACCGTTCCTGGACGGCTGCCGGGTCGGCGCCGTCTGGGGCACGCACTGGCACGGCTCGCTGGAGTCGGACGGCTTCCGGCGCGCCTTCCTGCGCGAGGTGGCGGCCGCCGCGGGCCGTCGTTTCGTGCCGGCCGCCGACACGTCGTTCGCGGCGCTGCGCGAGGAGCAGCTCGACCGGCTCGGCGATCTGATCGAGGAACACGCGGACACGGACGCGCTGTGGCGGCTCATCGAGTCGGGCGCGCCGCAAGGACTGCCTTTCATTCCACCGGGAGCGCCCGCATGAGCACAGTGTTGTTGTTGTCGACCGCCGACACCGATCTGCTGGCGGCGCGTGCCTCCGGCGCCCCGTACCGGATCGGCAACCCCACCCGGGTGGAGGTCGAGGGCGAACTGCCGTCCCTCGTCGAGGGCGCGGACATCGCCGTCGTACGACTCCTGGGCGGCAAGCGTGCCTGGGAGGAGGGCCTGCGGAAGCTGAAGGCCTCGGGCATCCCCACCGTGCTGCTCGGCGGGGAGTCCGTACCCGACGCCGAACTGATGGCGGAGTCGTCGGTGCCCGCCGGTGTCGTCGCCGAGGCGCTGCGCTATCTGGTCGAGGGCGGCCCGGACAACCTCACCGAACTGGCCCGGTTCCTCTCCGACACCGTGCTGCTGACGGGTGAGGGCTTCGAGGAGCCGCGGAAGATGCCGGAGTACGGCGTCCACGGCGAGCGCGCGTTCGTCGAGGGCCGGCCGACCGTCGGCGTGCTCTTCTACCGGGCCCACCAGCTGTCCGGCAACACCGCGTTCGTGGACACGCTGTGCGACGCGATCGAGGCGCGCGGAGCCAACGCGCTCGCCGTGTACTGCGGTTCGCTGCGCGGCGCGGACGCGGGCCTGTACGAGATCCTCGGCACGGCGGACACGCTGGTCGCCACCGTGCTCGCGGCGGGCGGCACGCACGCCTCGGAGGCATCCGCGGGCGGGGACGAGGAGGCCTGGGACATCGGCGCGCTCGCCGACCTGAACGTCCCCGTGCTGCAAGGGCTCTGCCTGACCTCGTCCAGGAGTGCCTGGGACGCGTCGGACGCCGCCCTCTCCCCCATGGACGCGGCGATGCAGGTCGCGATCCCCGAGTTCGACGGCCGTCTGATCACCGTCCCCTTCTCCTTCAAGGAGCAGGGGCCCGACGAGGTGCCGGTCTACGTCGCCGACCCCGAGCGGGCCGCCCGCGTCGCCGGAATCGCCGTACGGCACGCCCGGCTGAAGCACAAGCCGAACGCGGACAAGAAGCTCGCGCTCGTCTTCACCGCCTATCCGACCAAGCACTCCCGCGTCGGCAACGCGGTCGGCCTCGACACGCCCGCCTCGGCGGTACGGGTGCTCGACGCGCTGCGGGACGCCGGGTACGTCGTCGAGGGACACCCCGACAACGGCGACGAGTTGATCCACCGGCTCATCAACGCCGGTGGCCACGACGTCGAGTGGCTCACGGAGGAGCAGCTGGCCGCCGCGCCCGCACGGGTGCCGCTGGCCGACTACCGGGCCTGGTTCGACAAGCTGGACCCGGAACTCAAGCGAGGCATGCTGGACGCGTGGGGCGAGCCGCCAGGCTCCCTCTACGTCGACGGCGACGACATCGTGCTCGCGTCCCTGCAGTTCGGGAACGTCGTCGTGATGATCCAGCCGCCGCGCGGCTTCGGCGAGAACCCGATCGCGATCTACCACGACCCGGACATGCCGCCGTCGCACCACTACATGGCCGCGTACCGCTGGCTCGAAAACAGCTTCGGCGCCGACGCCGTCGTGCACATGGGCAAGCACGGCACGATGGAGTGGCTGCCGGGCAAGGGCCTCGGGCTCAGCGGCGGCTGCGCGCCGGACGCCGTCCTCGGTGAACTCCCGCTCATCTACCCCTTCATCGTCAACGACCCCGGCGAGGGCACCCAGGCCAAGCGGCGCGGCCACGCCACGGTCGTCGACCACCTCGTACCGCCGATGGCCCGCGCGGACACCTACGGCGACCTCGCGAAGCTGGAGCAGCTGCTCGACGAGTACGCGCTCGTGTCCGACCTGGACCCGACGAAGGCACCGGCGGTCCGCGCGCAGATCTGGACGCTGGTCAAGGCGGCCGAGCTCCACCACGACCTGCATGTGGAGGACCAGCCGGACGACGCGGCGTTCGACGAGTTCGTCATGCACATCGACGGCTATCTGTGCGAGATCAAGGACGTGCAGATCCGCGACGGTCTGCACATCCTCGGCGGCGGCCCGGAGGCCGAGCCGCGCGTCAACCTCGTCCTGGCCGTGCTGCGCGCCTCCCAGGTGTGGGGCGGCAGCGCGAACGCGCTGCCGGGACTGCGGGCCTGCCTCGCCGAGCACTTCGGCCTGGTCGAGAAGGAACTGCTCGCCGAGCCGGGCGCGCCGGTGAAGGTGCCGGTGGAGCTGACGGACCTCGTCGAGGGGCCGGCGCGGACCGGGGCCGACGCCATCGACCTGCTGGAGCAGCTGTGCCGCCGGATGGCGGAGGGCATGGAGGAGCGCGGCTGGGTGACGTCCGAGAGCACCGCTCTCGTACGCGAGGTCCTGGGCGTCGAGCTCCCCGACGCCGTCGCGGTGCTGGAGTTCGCCTGCCGTGAGGTCGTGCCGCGCCTGGCCCGGACGACGGACGAGATCACCCACATCCTGCGCGCCCTGGACGGCGGTTACGTCCCCGCGGGCCCGTCGGGCTCACCGACCCGCGGGCTGGTGAACGTCCTGCCGACCGGCCGCAACTTCTACTCGGTCGACCCCAAGGCGATCCCGTCCAGGCTGAGTTGGGAGGTCGGGCAGTCGCTCGCCGACTCCCTGGTGCAGCGGTACCTGCAGGACACGGGCGAGTACCCGAAGTCCGTCGGTCTGACGGTCTGGGGCACGTCCGCGATGCGCACCCAGGGCGACGACATCGCCGAGATCCTCGCGCTGCTCGGCTGCCGCCCGGTCTGGGACGACGCCTCGCGCCGCGTGACCGGTTTCGACGTGGTGGGCCTGGAGGAGCTGGGCCGGCCGCGCATCGACGTCACGGTCCGCATCTCCGGCTTCTTCCGGGATGCGTTTCCGCACGTCGTGGGCCTGATCGACGACGCGGTGCGTGCGGTGGCCGAGCTGGACGAGCCCGCCGACCGCAACTACGTCCGCGCGCACGCCGACGAGGACACCGCCGAGCACGGCGACCGGCGCCGGGCCACCTCCCGCATCTTCGGCTCCAAGCCGGGCGCGTACGGCGCCGGTCTCCTCCCCCTGATCGACGCCCGCAACTGGCGCTCCGACGCCGACCTCGCCGAGGTGTACGCGGTGTGGGGCGGCTACGCCTACGGGCGTGGACTCGACGGGCGGGCGGCGCGCGGGGACATGGAGATCGCGTTCCGGCGGATCGCCGTCGCCGCGAAGAACGTCGACACCCGTGAGCACGACCTCGTCGACGCCGACGACTACTTCCAGTACCACGGCGGCATGGTCGCGATGGTCCGGCACCTGACGGGCGCGAGCCCGGAGGCCTACGTCGGCGACTCGGCCGTACCCGACCAGGTGAAGACCCGCACGCTGGGCGAGGAGACCCACCGCGTCTTCCGCGCCCGGGTCGTCAACCCGCGCTGGATGGCCGCCATGCGACGGCACGGCTACAAGGGCGCCTTCGAGATGGCGGCGACCGTCGACTACCTCTTCGGGTACGACGCCACGGCCGGGGTCGTGGACGACTGGATGTACGAGAAGCTCAGCGCGGAGTACGTCTTCGACGCGGAGAACCGGGACTTCATGAAGAAGTCCAACCCGTGGGCGCTGCGCGGCATCACGGAACGGCTCCTCGAGGCCGCCGACCGGGGGCTGTGGGCCGAGCCGGACGCGGACACGCTGGAGCGGCTGCGTGCCACCTATCTGGAGCTCGAAGGCGACTTGGAGGGCGACGACCAGTGAGTACCCCGTTCCCGTTCACGGCCGTGGTCGGCCAGGACGACCTGCGGCTCGCGCTGCTGCTGAACGCCGTGTCGCCCGCCGTGGGCGGTGTGCTCGTCCGCGGTGAGAAGGGCACGGCCAAGTCCACGGCCGTACGCGCCCTCTCGGCGCTCATGCCGGGGGTGGACGTCGTCGCCGGGTGCCGGTTCTCGTGCGATCCGGCCGGCCCCGACCCGGCCTGTCCCGACGGTCCGCACGAGCCGGGCGCCTTCGAGACCCGGCCGGCCCGCATGGTCGAACTGCCCGTCGGTGCCTCCGAGGACCGGCTCGTGGGCGCGCTCGACATCGAGCGGGCGCTCGCGGAGGGCGTGAAGGCCTTCGAGCCGGGGCTGCTGGCCGACGCGCACCGCGGGATCCTGTACGTCGACGAGGTCAACCTCCTCCACGACCACCTGGTCGACCTGCTGCTGGACGCCGCCGCCATGGGCGCCTCGTACGTCGAACGCGAGGGCGTCTCCGTACGGCACGCGGCACGCTTCCTGCTCGTCGGGACCATGAACCCCGAAGAGGGCGAGCTGCGGCCGCAGTTGCTCGACCGGTTCGGGCTGACCGTCGAGGTGGCCGCCTCCCGGGAGCCCGATCAGCGGGTCGAGGTCGTGCGGCGCAGGCTCGCCCACGACGACGACCCGACGGGCTTCGCGGCGCGCTGGGCCGACGAGGAGTCCGCCGTACGGGCCCGGATCGTGGCGGCGCGGCGGCTGTTGCCGTCCGTGCGGCTCGGGGACCCGGCGCTGCGGCAGATCGCGGCGACCTGCGCGGCCTTCGAGGTGGACGGCATGCGGGCCGACATCGTCATGGCACGGACCGCGACCGCGCTCGCCGCGTGGGCGGGACGGACCGAAGTGCTGGCGGAGGACGTGCGTCAGGCCGCGCTGCTCGCGCTGCCGCACCGGCGGCGGCGCAACCCCTTCGACGCGCCGGGGCTCGACGAGGACAAGCTCGACGAGACGCTGGAGGAGTTCGGGGGATCGGACGAGGGTTCTTCCGGCGAAGGTTCTTCCGACGACGATCCGGACGCGGACCCCGACCCGGATCCGGACGGGCCCGGCGGCGGTGGGCAGCCGCCTCAGGACGGACCGGACGGAGACTCCCCCGCCGGTGACGTCCCGGCGCAGGGCGAGCCCTCGGAAGAGGGGCAGGCGCCGGCCGCGCAGGGCGCCGGTGAGCAGTCCCCCGTACGGGCCGCCGAACCCTTTCGCACGAAGGTGCTGAGCGTGCCGGGGCTCGGCGAGGGCGCGGCCGGGCGGCGTTCGCGGGCGCGGACCGAGCATGGGCGAACCACCGGGTCGCGGCGGCCCCAAGGGGCGCTCACCAAGCTGCACCTGGCGGCGACCGTGCAGGCGGCGGCGCCCCATCAGCGGGCGCGGGGGCGGTCGGGGCGCGGTCTCGTCGTACGGCGGGACGATCTGCGCCAGGCCACCCGGGAGGGGCGTGAGGGCAACCTCGTGCTGTTCGTGGTGGACGCCTCCGGGTCGATGGCGGCGCGGCAGCGGATGAGTGCCGTCAAGGGCGCGGTGCTGTCGCTGCTGCTCGACGCGTACCAGCGGCGCGACAAGGTGGGGCTCGTGACCTTCCGGGGGTCCACGGCCGACGTGGCGTTGCCGCCCACCTCGTCCGTGGACGCGGCCGCCGCCCGCCTCGAGTCGCTGCCCACGGGCGGGCGGACGCCGCTCGCGGCCGGGCTGCTGCGCGCGCACGACGTGCTGCGGGTCGAGCGGCTGCGGGATGCCGCCCGGCGGCCGTTGGTCGTCGTGGTGACCGACGGGCGGGCCACCGGCGGCCCTGAGCCCGTCGCGCTCGCCGAACGGGCGGCGCGGCTGTTCGCGGCCGACGGGGTCGCCTCCGTGGTCGTCGACTGCGAGGCGGGGCCCGTGCGGCTCGGACTCGCAGGGCGGCTCGCGGGTGAACTGGGCGGCACGGCGGTGACGTTGGACGAGTTGCGGGCCGACGCGATCGCCGGGCTCGTGCGCGATGTGCAGGGGACTTCGAGGAGGGCCGCGTAATGCCGCAGGGGCAGCCGAGTGTCGTACCTGAGGACGGACTGACGACGCGTCAGCGCCGCAACCGGCCGCTGGTCGTGGTGCACACGGGGATCGGGAAGGGCAAGTCCACCGCCGCCTTCGGGCTGGCGCTGCGCGCCTGGAACCAGGGGTGGCCCATCGGGGTGTTCCAGTTCGTCAAGTCGGCGAAGTGGAAGGTCGGGGAGGAGAACGCGCTGCGCGTGCTCGGCGCCTCCGGCGAGGGCGGGGCCGTCGACTGGCACAAGATGGGCGAAGGGTGGTCGTGGGTGCAGCGCGACTCCCAGATGGACAACGAGGAGAAGGCCCGCGAGGGCTGGGAGCAGGTCAAGCGGGACCTCGCCGCCGAGACGTACAAGCTGTACGTGCTGGACGAGTTCGCCTACCCCATGCACTGGGGATGGGTGGACGTCGACGAGGTCGTCGCCGTGCTGCGGGACCGGCCCGGGACGCAGCATGTCGTGATCACCGGGCGCAACGCTCCCGAGAAGCTCGTCGAGTTCGCGGATCTCGTGACGGACATGTCCAAGGTCAAGCATCCGATGGACGCCGGCCAGAAGGGCCAGAGGGGCATCGAGTGGTGATTTCCGTCCCTCGGCTGGTCATCGCCGCGCCCTCTTCCGGGAGCGGCAAGACCACCGTTGCCACGGGGTTGATGGCGGCCTTCGCCTCACGGGGGCTCGCCGTGTCCCCGCACAAGGTGGGGCCCGACTACATCGACCCCGGGTACCACGCGCTCGCCACCGGGCGCCTGGGGCGGAATCTCGACGCGTATCTGTGCGGTACGGAGTTGATCGCGCCGCTGTTCGCGCACGGGGCGCGCGGATGCGATCTCGCGGTCGTCGAAGGTGTGATGGGGCTGTACGACGGGGCCGCCGGGGAGGGTGAGCTCGCGTCCACGGCGCAGGTGGCGAAGGTGCTGCGGGCGCCGGTGGTGCTGGTCGTCGACGCGTCGTCGCAGTCCCGGTCCGTGGCCGCGCTGGTGCACGGGTTCGCTTCCTGGGATCCCGAGGTGCGGGTCGCGGGGGTGATCCTCAACAAGGTGGGGTCGTCGCGGCATGAAGAGATGCTGCGGGAGGCTCTGGACGAATCCGGTGTGCCGGTGCTCGGGGTGCTGCGACGCGCCGCGCAGGTGGGGACGCCGTCGCGGCATCTTGGGCTGGTGCCCGTTGCCGAGCGGCACGCGGCAGCGGTCGAGTCGGTTGCCGCCATGGCCTCGCAGGTGTGGGAGGGGTGCGATCTCGACGGGCTGCTCGCGTTGGCGCGGAGCGCGCCCGCGCTGTCGGGTGCGGCCTGGGATGCGGCTGCGGCTGTCGTTTCTTCGCCCCCACCGCCCCTTCCCGTCCCCACCCTGGGGGCTGCGCCCCCAGACCCCCGCCATCGGCCTGAACGGCCTCGTCCTCAAACGCCGGACGGGCTGAAAGATCGCGGGACCGGGCTGCGTGCGGCGCCCCGAATCGCTGTCGCCGGAGGGGCCGCCTTCACCTTCTCCTACGCCGAGCATGCCGAGTTGCTGACCGCCGCGGGAGCCGAAGTCGTCACCTTCGACCCTCTGCGGGACGAACAACTGCCGGCCGGTACCGGCGGGTTGGTCATCGGTGGGGGGTTTCCCGAGGTGTACGCGCCCGAGCTGTCCGCCAACGAGCCGTTGCGCAAGGCCGTGGCCGAGCTGGCGTTCGGCGGGGCGCCCGTCGCCGCCGAGTGTGCCGGGCTGCTGTATCTCTCGCGCGAGCTCGACGGGCAGCCCATGTGCGGCGTGCTCGACGTCTCGGCCCGGATGAGTGAGCGGCTCACCCTGGGCTACCGGGACGCCGTGGCCGTGAGTGACAGCGCGCTCGCCGTCGCCGGGACGCGGATGCGGGGGCACGAGTTCCACCGGACCGTCGTCGAGCCGGGCGCCGGGGCGGCTCCCGCCTGGGGGGTGCGCGCCCCTGAGCGGCGCGTCGAAGGTTTCGTACAACAAGGTGTGCATGCGAGTTATCTGCACACGCACTGGGCGTCACAACCCGGTGTCGCCCGTCGGTTCGTGGAGAGGTGCCGGACGTCATGAGCAGCAAGCTGATCGGAATCGGGGTCGGTCCCGGTGACCCGGAGCTGGTGACCGTCAAGGGCGTCAACGCGCTGCGTGCCGCCGAGGTCGTGGTCGTACCGGTGATGGCCGCGCCCGATGGAAAGGACGGCGGAGAGCGGGGGCGGGCGGAGGCCACCGTCCTGCACTACGTGCCCGAGGAGAAGGTCGTCCGCGTCGTGTTCGCGCTCAACGAGCGGACCGACCGGGGGCGGCGCGAGGCCGCCTGGGACGCCGCGGGCACGCGGGTCGCGGAGCTGCTCCGGCGGCACGCGTCCGTCGCCTTCGCGACCATCGGCGATCCGAACGTGTACTCGACCTTCACCTATCTCGCGCAGACCATCGGGGAACTGGTGCCCGGCACGGTCGTCGAGACCGTGCCCGGTATCACCGCCATGCAGGATCTGGCGGCGCGGTCCGGGGCCGTGCTCACGGAAGGGACCGAGCCGCTCACCCTCGTTCCGGTGACCGCCGGGGCCGCCGTGCTCAAGGACGCCCTCAACGGGCCCGGGACCGTCGTCGCGTACAAGTTCGGGCGGCAGGCGCACGAGGTCGCGGAGGCGCTGCGGGTGACGGGGCGGCTCGACGACGCCGTGTGGGGGTCCGCGCTCGGGCTGGAGGGCGAGTCCATCCGGCCCGCCGCCGACCTCGACGGCGAACCGCTGCCGTACCTCTCCACCCTCATCGCGCCCGCCCGGCGGGACGGCAAACGCGGCGGGAAACTGTGAGCCCCGGAAGATCACCCGCTTCCGGCGAGACCCACCACCAGCCAGATGAACCCCGCGCCCGCGATCGTGCACAGCAGGGTCGAGCGGGCCGGGTGCTCGTGGTGCGCCTCGGGGAGGATCTCGGCGGCGGCCAGGTACAGCAGTACGCCGCCGAAGAGGCCGAGATAGCCGCCGAGCGCTTGCTCCGGGATGGTGAAGAACAGGGTCGAGGCGACGCCGATCACCGGGGCCACCGCGTCCGCGAACAGCATCGTGATCGCCTTGCGGCGCGCGTTCCCGTACAGGCTCGTGATCGTGTACGTGTTGAAGCCGTCCGCGAAGTCGTGGGCGATCACCGCGAGCGCGACCGCCAGGCCCATGCCGCCGCCGACCTGGAAGGCGGCGCCGATCGCGACGCCGTCCATGGCGCTGTGCCCGACCATCGCCGCGGCGGCCGTCAGGCCCACCTCGGGCGCGCGTCCGTTGTGCTCCTCGCCGCCGTGCGCGACCTGCCGGGCGGCCAGCAGCCGTTCCACCAAATGGGCCAACAGGAACCCGCCGACGAACAGCAGCAGGGCCGCCGGTACGCCGAACACCTCCTCGCCCGCCGCCTTCAGCGCCTCCGGGAGCAGATCCAGGCCGACCACGCCGAGCATCAGCCCACCCGCCAGGCCCAGCACCAGGTGGCGGCGGTCGGTGACCCGCTGTGCCGTCCAGCCGCCGGCCAGCGTCATCAGGAACGCGCCGAGCGCGACGAAGACCGCCATGAGCCCTTCGTATCCGATCGCACCCCGTTCGCGCACATCCGGCGACAACCTCGCGCCCACTGACGCGCCCACCGACTTCTCGCAGCACCCGATTCATCCGTAGGAGAGGACCGATTCCCATGGCCGATGCCCCCACCGGCAAGGTGACCATCGTCGGGGCAGGGCCCGGCGCCGCCGACCTGCTGACCTTCCGCGCCGCGCGCGCCATCGCCGAGGCCGACGTCGTGATCTGGGCGGCCAGCCTGGTGCAGGCCGAGGTCCTCGAGCACGCGCGCGAGGGGGCGGAGATCCTGGACTCGGCGACGATGTCCCTGGAGGACGTCGTGGCCGTGTACGAGCGGGCGGCGGCCGACGGGCTGAAGGTGGCCCGCATCCACTCCGGCGACCCGGCCCTGTGGGGCGGTACGCAGGAGCAGCTGGACCGGTGTGCGAACCTCGGCGTCGAGACCGAGATCATTCCCGGCGTCTCCTCCTTCTCCGCCGTGGCCGCGCTCGCCCAGCGCGAGCTGACGATCCCCGAGGTCGCGCAGTCCGTGATCCTCACCCGGCTCGGCGGCGGCAAGACGCCCATGCCGCCCGGCGAGGAGGTGCGGGAGTTCGCGCGGCACGGCACGACCATGGCGCTGTTCCTGTCGGCCGCCCGCAGCGGACAGCTCGTACGGGAGCTGCTGGAGGGCGGCTATCCGACGTCCACGCCGGTCGTGGTCGCCTACCAGGCGACCTGGCCGGAGGAGCTGATCGTGAAGTGCACGATCGAGACGCTGGAGGAGACCGTCAAGGAGCACAAGCTCTGGAAGCACACCCTCTTCCTGGTCGGCCCCGCCCTCGACGCGACCGGCACCCGCTCGCACCTCTACCACCCCGGTCACTTCCACGGCTTCCGCAGGGCCGATCCACAGGCACGCGCGGAGCTGCGCGCGGCCCGCAAGGGCAGTCCTTCGTGATCACCGTCTTCGGTACGGGGACGGGGGCACCGCTTTCCGCGGACGCCTCGGACGCGCTGGCCGAGGCCGGGCTCGTCGTGGGCGCCCGACGCCATCTGGCGGCCGCGCGGCTGCCGGACGCGGTGGAGCGGATCGTCCTCGGGCCGCTCGCGCCCGCCCTCGACGCGATCGAGGGATGCCTGGAAAAGGAGCGGCGCGTCGTCGTGCTCGCCTCCGGTGACCCCGGGTTCTTCGGGATCGTGCGGGCGCTGGCCGAGCGGTTCGGGGCCGAGCGGCTGGACGTGCGCCCCGGTGTCTCGTCCGTCGCGACCGCCTTCGCGCGGCTCGGGCTGCCCTGGGACGACGCGGTGGTGGTGAGCGCCCACGGGCGGGCGCTGCGCACGGCCGTCCAGGTCTGCCGCTCGCACCCGAAGGTGGCGGTGCTGACCGGCCCCGGCTCCGGGCCCGCCGAACTGGGCGCCGCCCTCGCCCACCACAGCGCCGGGCGCGTCCTCGTCGTGGCGAGCGCCCTCGGCGACCCCGCACACGAGCGTGTCGAGCGGGTCACCCCGGCGGAGGCCGCGGGCCGCGACTGGGGCACGGCGGTGAGTGTCGTCCTGTGCCTCGACGAGTCGCGGGCCCTCGCCCCCGTGCGGACGGTCGCCGGGCCCCCGGCCGGACCCGACCGGTGGGCCCTGGACGAGCGCGAGTTCACCCACCGCGACTCGATGATCAGCAAGTTCGAGGTGCGGGCGCTGGCGCTGGCCCGGCTCGGGCCGCGCCTCGGCGAGCTGGTCTGGGACGTCGGCGCGGGCTCCGGGTCCGTCGCCGTCGAGTGCGCGCGGTTCGGGGCCGCCGTCACCGCGATCGAGAAGACACGGGACGGCTGCGACCGGATCCTCGCCAACGCCGAGGCGCACGGCGTCGACGTCCGGGTGGTGCACGGGGCCGCGCCCACCGTGCTGTCCGACCTGGACGATCCGGACGCCGTCTTCATCGGTGGCGGGGGGCGCGAGCTGCCCGCCATCGTGACCGTCTGCGCACGGCGGGCCCGGCGGGCCGTCGTCGTCGCCATGGCCGCGCTCGACCGGGTGCCGGCGGCCCGGGAGGCGCTGACCGCCGCCGGGCTCGACTGCGACGGCGTACTGCTGCAGTCCTCCCGGCTCGCGCCGCTGCCGGGGAACGTCACCCGGCTCGCGGCCACCAACCCCGTTTTTCTGCTGTGGGGCGTCCGGCCTCCGGCGCGTACCGAAGGAGTGCTCCAGTGATCGGCCTGATTTCCGCCACGGCGGCGGGCGCGGCGGCCCGTGACCGGCTGGCCTCGGCCTGGCCCACCCGTACGCGGGTGTACGACGGGTCCGTCGGGGACGCCGTGCGGCGGGCCTTCGTGGAGTGCGACCAGTTGGTGTGCTTCCTCGCCACGGGCGCGGTGGTGCGGCTGGTCGCACCGCTGCTGGGCGACAAGACGTCCGACCCGGGGGTCGTGTGCGTGGACGAGGTCGGCCGGTTCGCCGTGTCGCTCGTCGGCGGTCACGGCGGCGGCGCCAATGAACTCGCCCGCGAGGTGGGCGAGTTGCTCGGGGCCGAGCCGGTGGTGACGACGGCGACGGACGCGGTCGGAGTGCCGGGTCTCGACACGCTCGGCTTCCCCGTGGAGGGCGAGGTCGCCGCGGTCACCCGGGCGCTGCTGGACGGCGAAACCGTCGCCCTGCGGGCCGACTTGGCGTGGCCGTTGCCGCCCCTGCCGGTCGCGACGGAGGGCGCGTACGGCATTCGTGTCACCGACCGGGCCGTGGCGCCCGGCGAGCGCGAGGTGCTGCTGCGGCCGCCCTCCCTCGTGGTGGGGGTCGGCGCGTCCAAGGGCGCCCCGATGGCGGAGATTCTCGCACTCGTCGAGGACGTACTCCGTGGCGCCGGGCTGTCCCCGAGGTCCGTCGCGGAGCTGGCCACCGTCGACGCCAAGGCCGAGGAGCCCGGCATCGTCGAGGCCGCCGGACGGCTCGGGGTGCCCGTGGTGACGTACACCGCCGAGGAGTTGGCGACGGTGGACGTGCCGAACCCCTCGGACGCACCGCTCACCGCCGTCGGCACCCCGTCCGTCGCGGAGGCCGCCGCCCTCGTACGCGGCGGTGAACTCCTCGTACCCAAGCGGAAGTCGACGCGTGCGGACGGGCGGCCCGCGATGGCCACCTGTGCCGTCGTGCGCCGCGTGGCGCGCGGGCGGCTCGCGGTGGTCGGGCTCGGGCCCGGCGCCCGTGACCTGCTCACCCCGCGGGCGAAGGAGGAGCTGCGGCGGGCGTCGGTGCTCGTCGGGCTCGACCAGTACGTCGACCAGATCCGCGATCTGCTGCGCCCCGGCACCCGGATCCTGGAGTCCGGGCTCGGCGCCGAGGAGGAGCGGGCGCGCACGGCGGTCGCCGAGGCCCGGCGCGGGCAGGCCGTCGCGCTGATCGGCAGCGGGGACGCGGGCGTGTACGCGATGGCGTCACCGGCGCTGGCCGAGGCGTCCGACGACATCGACGTGGTCGGGGTGCCGGGCGTGACCGCCGCGCTCGCGGCCGGGGCGATCCTGGGAGCGCCGCTGGGCCACGACCACGTGTCGATCAGCCTCTCCGACCTGCACACACCGTGGGAGGTCATCGAGCGCCGGGTGCGGGCCGCCGCGGAGGCGGACATCG
This sequence comes from Streptomyces sp. GbtcB7, assembly GCF_019091445.1. Taxonomy (NCBI): domain Bacteria; kingdom Bacillati; phylum Actinomycetota; class Actinomycetes; order Kitasatosporales; family Streptomycetaceae; genus Streptomyces; species Streptomyces sp. GbtcB7. Next base: position 104,555 of record NZ_JAGXJM010000026.1, on the reverse strand, counting down.
TCGTGACCTTCTACAACCCGCGCAGCCGGGGCCGCGACTGGCAGCTCCCGAAGGCGCTCGCGATCCTCGCCGAGCACCGGGAGCCGACGACGCCGGTCGGGGTCGTCCGCAACGCCTCCCGGCTGGACGAGTCGAGCCGGGTGACGTCGCTGGGGTCCCTGGATCCGGCGATCGTCGACATGATGACCGTCGTGACCGTGGGCAACACGGCGACGCGTGAGATCGCCGGGCGCATGGTGACACCGCGCGGCTACCGCTGGCAGGAGGACCCCAAGTGAGCCGAGTGAGCCAGGTGTTCCCGGAGAACCGGGTCGTGCACCCCATCGAGCAGGAGTCCTTCCGGCGGCTGCGTGCCCGCCTGGACACCTCGCACTTCCCGCCGCTGACGCGGGCGGTCGTGGAGCGGGTCATCCACTCCGCGGCCGACCTCGAATACGCGGACGACCTCGTCACCGACGAGGGCGCCCTGGCGAAGGCGCACACGGCGCTGCACGCCGGGGCGCCGGTCGTGGTGGACGTGGAGATGGTCGCGGCTGGCATCACGCGCCGCGACACCGTCTGCCGCCTCAAGGACGCCAAGTCCGGCCCGGGGCTGACCCGTTCGGCCCACGCGATCCGGCTCGCGTACGAGGACGTCGGGCCCGGCGCGCTCTGGGTGATCGGCTGTGCGCCGACCGCGCTGGAGGAGCTGCTGACCCTCGACGCCGACCCGGCGCTCGTCATCGGTCTGCCCGTCGGCTTCGTCGGCGCCGCCGAGTCCAAGGCCGCGCTGCGCGACAGCGGGCTGCCCGCCGTCAGCAACGTGTCCGAGAAGGGCGGCTCGGCGGTCGCCGCCGCCGCGCTCAACGCCCTGCTGTACCACCCCGCAACCAAGGAGTTTTCGTGACCACCCCGCCCCCCGCCCTGCTCATCGCCGGACACGGCACCCGGGACGCGGCCGGAGCCGAGGCCTTCCGCGACTTCGTACGGCAGTTGGGGCACCGTCACCCCGAACTGCCCGTCGCCGGAGGGTTCATCGAACTGTCGCCGCCGCCGCTGGGTGACGCCGTGACCGAACTGGTCGAGCAGGGGGTACGCCGGTTCGCCGCCGTCCCGCTGATGCTGGTGTCCGCCGGGCACGCCAAGGGGGACATCCCGGCGGCGCTGGCCCGCGAGAAGGAGCGGCACCCCGGGATCTCGTACACCTACGGGCGCCCGCTGGGCCCGCACCCGTCACTGCTGGCGGTGCTCGAACGGCGGCTGGACGAGGCGCTCGGCGGCACGGTCCGTACGCCGCAGGACCGGTCCGACGTCACCGTGCTGCTCGTCGGGCGCGGCTCCACCGACCCGGACGCCAACGCCGAGGTGCACAAGGCGGCGCGGCTGCTGTGGGAGGGGCGCGGGTACGCGGGCGTCGAGACGGCGTTCGTGTCGCTGGCGGCGCCGGACGTCCCGTCGGGCCTGGACCGCTGTGTGAAGCTGGGCGCGCGGAGGGTTGTGGTGCTGCCGTATTTCCTGTTCACCGGCATCCTCCCCGACCGGGTGCGGCAGCAGACCGAGGGCTGGGCGGCCGCGCACCCGGACGTCGAGGTGCGGTCCGCCGACGTCATCGGCCCCGAGCCGGAGCTGCTCGACCTGGTCATGGAGCGGTACCGGGAGGCCGTCAAGGGCGACCTGCGGATGAACTGCGACTCCTGCGTCTACCGCATCGCGCTGCCCGGCTTCGAGGACAAGGTGGGCCTCCCCCAGCAGCCGCACTTCCACCCGGACGACGACGGGCACCACCACGACGGACATCACCACGGGCACCACCACGGCGGGCACGCGCATGCGCACTGAGGGCGCGTACGGGGGCGACGCGCACGATCTGCGGCACCACGGGGACGCCGAGGTGCGGGACGACGGCTCGGCGCTCACCGATCTCGCCGTGAACGTCCGTGCGGACACGCCTCCGGCGTGGTTGCGCGAGCACGTCGCCGCGTCGCTGGACGGCCTCGCGGCCTACCCGGACGGGCGGGCCGCGCGGGCCGCGGTGGCGGCGCGGCACGGGGTGCCGGTGGAGCGGGTGCTCCTGACGGCGGGCGCGGCGGAGGCGTTCGTACTTCTGGCCCGCGCTCTGAAGGTCCGTCAGCCGGTCGTGATCCACCCGCAGTTCACCGAACCGGAGGCGGCGCTGCGGGATGCCGGCCACACGGTCGACCGGGTGTTGTTGCGCGAGTCGGACGGCTTTCGGCTGGATCCCGCGGCCGTACCCGAGGACGCGGACCTCGTCGTGATCGGCAACCCGACCAATCCGACGTCCGTGCTGCACCCGGCGGCCGCGATCGCCGCGCTCGCCCGGCCCGGGCGGACGTTGGTGGTCGACGAGGCGTTCATGGACGCGGTGCCGGGTGAGCGGGAGGCGCTGGCCGGGCGGACGGACATTCCCGGGCTTGTCGTGCTGCGCAGCCTCACGAAGACGTGGGGGCTGGCGGGGTTGCGGATCGGGTACGTCCTGGCCGCGCCGGACACGGTCCGCGAGCTGGCCCGTGCGCAGCCGCTCTGGCCCGTCTCCACGCCCGCCCTCGCGGCGGCCGAGGTGTGCGTGTCGCCCCGGGCGCTCGCCGAGGCCGCGCACGCGGCTCGGCGGGTCGCCTCCGACCGGGCCCATCTCGTCGCGGGGCTCCGGGAGTTCGAGCCCGACGGGTTGCGGGTCGTCGAGCCCGCCGAGGGGCCGTTCGTGCTGATTCGGCTGCCTCGGGCGGTGGTGGTGCGGCGTCAGTTGCGGGGGCTGGGGTTCGCGGTGCGGCGTGGGGACACGTTTCCGGGGCTGGGGGACGACTGGCTCCGCCTGGCCGTGCGAGACCGGGCCACCGTCAATGGATTCCTCCAGGCGTTGGATCGGGCGATGGTCGTGGCTGGGCGATGAGGGGCGGGTACGGCAAGGGCCTGTCTCGCCCCCGCCGCCCCTACCCGTCCCATCCTCAACCTGGGGGCTCCGCCCCCAGACCCCCCGGGTGGATTCTTCGACTGCGGGTGGTGGGGGCTGGTCGCGCAGTTCCCCGCGCCCCTGAAGGGGCGCTGCGCGCATCTTCAGCCCGTCCGGCGTTTGAGGACGAGGCCGTCAGGCCGATGGGGCGCAGCCCCCACCGGCCCGCAGCCGGCAAACCCACCCGGGGGTCTGGGGGCGTAGCCCCCAGGGATGGGACGGGTAGGGGCGGCGGGGGCGGGGACAGGGCGGGGTCAGGCCTGGCGGCGGCGGGCCAGGGCTACGGCCGCTGCGCCCGAGGCCAGGAGCACGACCCCGCCCCCCACCACGTACGGAGTCGTCGACGTGCCGCCGGTCTCGGCGAGGCCCGACTCCGCCGGTGCCCCCTGGGGCTTGATGTCGGGAGGAGGGGCCGACACGGAGACAGCGGGCGCGGACGGGGACTCGCAGGTGACGGACCCAAGGGTCAGGGTGCCTTCCACATCCGCCACGTTCAGCTTCAACGGGTTGACGGAGACCTTGAGTTCGAGCGCGGACGCCGCCGCCGTACGGGACGTGGTCCGCGTCTTGGAGAAGTCGAGCCGGACCTCACCGACCCCCGGCACCTTCACCTCCGTCGGACCGCCCACCGTCAACGTCACCTTCTTACCGAGGACGGTCACCCCGCCCAGGAGGGTGGCGGAAGCCACGGGCTTGCGGCCCGCCTCACAGGTCGCCTTCGAGGTCACCTGCCCGACCTCGATGAGGGACAGCAACGGCAGCCCGGGGACATGGATCCGCGCATGGGTGAGGTTCGTGGACGCCTCGGCCCCCGACGCGGACACCGTCGCCTTCGCGGAGGCGACATCCGCCCGCAGCACACTGAACGGCTGCCCACCGTCGACCCCGTCCAGCCTCGCCGTCAGCGCGGTCCGCTCGGCGCTCTGCGGCGCCCGCACCTCGTTGAGGGAGACCGCGAGCGGGACGTTCACGGTCTTGTTGAGCAGGGACACGTCGAGCCCGGTGCGCAGCACGACGGCGCTGGCACGACCGTGGTCGGCGCTCGCGTGCGCGGAACCCGCACCGGCCAGCACCATCGGACCGGCGGCGAGGACGGTGGCCGCCGCGGTGGCGGTGAAACGGCGTGCGGGCATGCGGAAGTTGGTGTGGGCGTTCAAGGGTGGGACCCCCAGGAGAGAACAGCTTGGGACCCGGCAAGAATTACGCACCGAGAGTGAACAGTCAGCAACCTGACGTGACTTCACTCCAACGTGGGGTTTCCGGGAGTTCGTTCGAATCTTCCGACACCGCTGGGCACGGATGTTCCCCGCTGTCACCCACTCAACAGCCCCGCCCCGAACACGCCGGTCGACGCTCCGGAGCGCGCACGGTGGTGCGTAACGAGGCGGCCTGCGGACGCGTAACGCTCCGTCAACCGGACGACCGGGCGACCGACGACCTCTCCGCCGCTAGCCGATAACCCGCCCGTTCAGCACGACCCGGCGCGGAGCCGCCAGCACCCGTACGTCCGCGCGCGGATCCCCCTCGTACACCACGAGGTCGGCGGGCGCGCCCTCGTCGAGCCCCGGCCGCCCGAGCCACCGCCGGGCGCCCCAGGTCGTCGCGGACAGCGCCTCGACCGGTGGGATGCCCGCGGTGACGAGTTCGGCGACCTCGCCGGCCACCAGACCGTGGGCCAGCGAACCGCCCGCGTCGGTGCCGACGTAGACCGGGACTCCGGCGTCGTAGGCGGCGCGCACGGTGTCGTAGCGGCGTTCGTGCAGTGCCCGCATGTGCGCCGACCAGCGCGGGAACCTCGTCTCTCCCCCGGCGGCGAGCTGCGGGAAGGTGGCGATGTTGACGAGGGTGGGGACGATCGCGACCCCTCGGGAGGCGAAGAGGGGGATCGTCTCCTCGGTCAGGCCGGTCGCGTGCTCGACGCAGTCGATACCCGCCTCGACCAGGTCCCTGAGCGAGTCCTCCGCGAAGCAGTGCGCGGTCACCCGTGCGCCAAGGCGGTGCGCCTCGGCGATCGCCGCCGTGACCGCCTCGCGCGGCCAGCAGGCGCCGAGGTCGCCCGTCTCGCGGTCGATCCAGTCGCCGACCAGTTTCACCCAGCCGTCGCCGCGCCGTGCCTCCTGGGCGACGTACGCGACCAGGTCCTCCGGCTCGATCTCGTGCGCGTAGTTGCGGATGTAGCGGCGGGTGCGGGCGATGTGCCGGCCCGCGCGGATGATCTTCGGGAGGTCGGCGCGGTCGTCGATCCAGCGGGTGTCGGAGGGCGAGCCCGCGTCCCGGATGAGCAGGGTGCCGGCCTCGCGGTCGGTGAGCGCCTGCTTCTCGGAGACGTCGTCGGGTACGGGCCCGTGCGCGTCGAGGCCGACGTGGCAGTGCGCGTCGACGAGACCCGGGAGGGCCCAGCCCTCGACGGTACGGATGTCACGGGCGCCGGGGGGACGCTCGTAGGAGATCCTCCCGCCGACGACCCACAGTTCGTCCCGGACGTCGTCGGGCCCGACGAGCACCCGCCCCTTCACGTGCAGCACCGCGCGATCGCTCATGCACCGCACCTTAATTCGTGCCGAACGGGGAGGCGCTACAGCCCCTTTCCCCCCTCCTCCACGTCCTCCTCGACCTCCGCCATCGCCGGGTCCAGCAGCCGGGACAGGAAGTGGCGGGTGCGCTCGTGGCTCGGGTTGCCGATGACCTGCGCGGGGGCGCCGTCCTCGACGATCACGCCGCCGTCCATGAAGACGACCCGGTCGGCGACCTCGCGCGCGAAGCTCATCTCGTGGGTGACGACCATCATCGTCATGCCCTCGTGGGCGAGCCTGCGCATGACGGCGAGCACGTCGCCGACGAGCTCCGGGTCGAGCGCCGAGGTCGGTTCGTCGAAGAGCATCACCTCGGGCCCCATGGCGAGCGCGCGGGCGATCGCGACGCGCTGCTGCTGGCCGCCGGAGAGGGAGGAGGGGTAGGCGTCCGCCTTCTCGGACAGGCCCACCCGCTCCAGGTTCTCGGCGGCGACCTTGGCCGCCTCCTCCTTGTCCCGCTTCAGCACCCGGCGCTGCGGGAGCGTGAGGTTCTCGGTCACCGACAGGTGCGGGAAGAGGTTGAACTGCTGGAAGACCATGCCGATCCGGCGGCGTACGGCGTCGATGTCGACGTCGGGGTGCGTGACCTCGGTACCGCCGACGAAGACCTGCCCCTTGGTGGGTTCCTCCAGGAGGTTCACGCAGCGGAGCAGGGTGGACTTGCCGGAGCCGGAGGGTCCGATGACGCAGACGACCTCGCCCTGTCCGATCTCCAGGTCGATACCGCGCAGGACGTCGTTGTCGCCGAAGGACTTGTGGAGGTCCCGGACGTGGATCTCTGGAGTACTGGTGCTGGAACTACTGCTGGTGCTGGTCACTTGGTGGCCTCCCCGGCCTTGGCCTCCAGGCGGCGTACGACGAATCCGAGCGGCACGGTGACGAGCAGGTAGCACAGGCCCGCGACCAGGATCGGTGTGGAGTTGGCGGTCTGGCTCGCCAGGTCGCGCCCGAACTTGGTGAGTTCGCGTTCCTCCAGCGTGACCCCGAGGAACAGCACCAGCGAGGAGTCCTTGAAGAGGAGGACGAGCTCGTTGGTGAGCGGCGGGATCACGATGCGGAACGCCTGCGGGATGACGATCGAGACCATGGCCCGGGCGTGCGAGAAGCCCAGCGAGCGGGCCGCCTCCATCTGTCCCTTGGGCACCGCCTGGATGCCCGCGCGGATCGTCTCGGCCATGTACGCGGCCGAGACCAGGCCGAGCGCGAGCGCCACCTTGCCGTACGTACCGCCGGGGATCTCCGTGCCCGGGAACGCCAAGGGCACGGCGACACCCACGAAGACGAAGATCAACAGGGCGGGCAGGCCGCGGAAGATCTCGATGTAGACGCCGGCGAGCCAGCGGTAGGGACCCACCGGGGACAGCCGCATCAGGGCGATGACCAGGCCGAGCACGAGACCGACGACGAAGCCGGACATCGTGTAGAGCACGGTGTTCTTCAGCGCCAGAGTGATGACGTCCGGGAACATCTGCTTGACCAGGTCCCACTGCGCGAACTGGTTCTTCAGACGTCCCCAGTCCGCCGCGACCGCGAAGGCGATCACGGCGGCGACGAAGACGACGTACTGCGCGCCGCGCGAGAGGGCGCGCTTCTGGCGCCGGGTCAGGCCGGACTTTCGGGGCTGGAGTCGTGTGTCGGCATCGCTCATGAGGCGGACGGCGAGGCGGTGGCCGAGGACGCGGGGTACGGGCCGATCCACTTCTCGTAGAGCTTCTTGTACGTGCCGTCGGCCTTGGCCTGCTTGATCGCCTTGTTGATCTCGGCGAGGAGCTTGGTGTTGCCCTTCTTGACCGTGAAGCCGTACTGCTCACCGGTGTTGAGGTTGTCGACCACCTTGAAGGCGTCGGCGTTCGCCTTGTCCTTCAGCCAGCCCTGGACGACCGGGTAGTCGATGACGACGGCCTGGACCTGGCCGGTGCGCAGGCCGCTCAGGACCGCGTCGGAGGACTCGAAGGAGACCGAGTCGAAGCCCTGCTTCGCCGCGTACTCCTCGCCCGTGGTCTGCGCCTGGGCCCCGAGCTTCTTGCCCTTGGCCTTCACGTCGGCGAGGGAGTTGACGCCGCTCTTCTTGTCGACCAGGACGGCCTGGGTGGCGTCGAAGTACGGGTCGGAGAAGTCGACGTTCTTCTTGCGCTCCGGGGTGATCGTCATGCCGGCCGCGGCGAGGTCGCACTGGCCGGAGTTGAGGAACGCGCCCGTCTTGAAGTTCTCGAAGGGCGTGTCGACGATGGCCTGCTTCACGCCGAGGTTCCCCGCGACCAGATCGATCAGCGCGACGTCGAAGCCCTGCACCTTGCCGTTGATCTCCGACTGGAACGGCGGATACGGGAGGTGGGTGCAGGTCGTGACCTGGCCCGTCTTGACCAGGGGAACGCCCTTGGCGCTGCTCTGGCCCCCACCGCCGCCCGAGGAACAGCCGGCCACGAGCAGCAGCCCGGCCGTGGCGGTGGTGGCGGCCAGAATGCGCGTCCGGCGTCCGAGGACCGAGTTCACGGAGACCTCCTGTGGGGGGAATGGAGGATTCCGATTATAAGGAAAGGTTTGACTCGCTCAAACCAATCCGATGGCTGTTGCGCCGTTCGGCCTCAGAAGTCATGCCTCGCGGGGCCATCCGGCCGTACGACCTGGGGGTGTCCGCTCGTACGACCGAGGATCGCCGCGGGCGTGACAAGGACGCCGGATACGCTCGGGGCTGCGCAATTGGAACCCGTGAGCGAAGAGAGCACCGCCGTGACCCACCCCTTCCTGGACCTCGCCCCGCTGAGCGCCGCACACTTCGCGGCGATCGAGGACCGCGTGGCGCGGCTGCTCTCCACCGAGCAGGACGTCGTGATCATGCAGGGCGAGGCGCTGCTGCCCCTGGAGGGTGCCATTCGCGCCACGGCCGGGCCCGGCACCACCGCGCTCAACGTGATCACCGGGCCGTACGGGCAGACCTTCGGGGACTGGCTGCGGGACTGCGGCGCGACGGTGATCGACCTCGCGGTGCCGTTCCACACGGCGGTGACGGCCGCGCAGGTGCGTGACGCCTTCGCCGAGCATCCGGCGATCGACTTCGTCTCGCTGGTGCACGCGGAGGCGGCGACGGGCAACACGAACCCCGTCGCGGAGATCGGCGAGGTGGTGCGTGCGCACGGCGCGCTGTTCTACCTCGACGCCGTCGCCTCGATCGGCGCGGAGCCGGTGCTGCCGGACGCGTGGGGAGTCGACCTGTGCGTGATCGGGGCGCAGAAGGCGATGGGCGGGCCGGCCGGGGTGTCGGCCGTGTCCGTCAGCGAGCGGGCGTGGGCGCGGATGGCCGCCAATCCCGGGGCGCCTCGTCGGTCCTACCTCTCCCTGCTGGACTGGAAGGAGCGGTGGGTCGACGGCGGGCGCAAGGCGCTGCTGCACGCGCCGGCGCAGCTGGAGATGCTGGCGCTGGAGGCGTGTGTCGAGCGGATCGAGGGGGAGGGACTCGACGCGGTGATGCGCCGCCATGCCCTGGCGGCGGCGGCCACGCGGGCGGGGGCGGTCGCTCTCGGTGGCGGGCTGGAGCCGTATGTGTACGAGACGGGGGACGCGGCGCCGGTCGCCACGACGTTGCGGGCGCCGTCCGGGGTCGATGCGGGGGTGCTGGTCGCGAAGGCGTTGGCCGCGGATCCGGTGTTGCCGTTGGTCGCGGGTGGGGGTGCGCTGGCGAAGGAGATGATCCGGGTGAACCACTACGGCCCCGATGCGACGCCGGGGGTCGTGCATTCCTGCCTCGCGGCGTTGGGGGCGGCGATGGCCGAGTCCGGCCTCACGATCGACCTGGAAGCGGCACGCCGCACGACGACGAAGGCCTGGGCCTAGCCGTACTCCACGGGTGAGTGTGTCGGCTGCGGGTGGGTGGGGGCTGGTCGCGCAGTTCCCCGCGCCCCTCAAAGCCCCCAGCTCGTCCGGCGCGTGAGGACGAGGCCGTCAGGCCGATGGGGCGCCGGGGCGCAGCCCCGCGCCCCAGGGGCGCGGGGAACTGCGCGACGAGCTGAGGGAATCGACGGGCTTACCGAGGCTTAATCGTGCATCAATTGACGAGGCGCTCACCATGCTTATTCTTGCATTAACTCGAAGATTAGCTTCCCGTATTCTTCTGCCCGCTTTCCCGGACCCTAAACGCAAAGATTTCGCGAACGCCAACGACGTAATTCGGGCACGTCTCGTGGCCATTACGTGTCTGTGACGCACTCCACAGCGCGCCCACTTCCTCCCCTATTTTCCGGGCAAACCGTCCCTTTACACCACCCGCAGCACAGGGCTCTCACGGGCGCGTGATAACACAACGGCGCGTCGTGCGTAACCCCGGACGACGATGCAATTTGAGATTTCCCTCGGTAAATTCAATCCGCATGACCGCCGCACAAGCAGACCTGCAAGCGGAATTCCTGGAAATGCCGGAGGGCCTTCGGATCGACCGTCCGAAGGTGGCGGACGGAGCCGCGCTCTGGCATATCGCCAAGGACTCCGGAACCCTCGACCTGAACTCCTCGTACAGCTATCTGCTGTGGTGCCGTGACTTCGCCGGCACGTCGGCGGTGGCGCGCGACGCGGACGGCGTGCCCGTCGGCTTCGTCACCGGGTACGTCCGGCCCGAGCATCCGGGCACCCTGCTCGTGTGGCAGGTGGCCGTCGACGCCGCCCACCGCGGACGCGGACTGGCCGCGGCCCTGCTCGACGGGCTGACCGCGCGGGTCACGGAGCAGCGGACGATCACCGCCGTCGAGACCACGATCACGCCCGGCAACACCGCCTCCGAGCGCCTGTTCACCTCGTACGCGCGACGCCACGGCGCGCGCGTCGAGCACGAAGTGCTGTTCGAGGCCGGGCAGTTCCCGGACGGACCGCACGACCCCGAAGTGCTCTACCGGATCGGTCCGCTCCCCAGCTGACCCCGGGCCGGCCCCCGGCCGACCCGGACACCCCCCTGGCTTCCCCCCTGACTTCTCCCCCCTCCCCCCACGCACCGAGGAGCGATTCGCCGTGACCATCATCCAGCCCGACCTGAGCGTCTTCGAGACCCTGGAGTCGGAGGTGCGCAGCTACTGCCGCAGCTGGCCCACCGTCTTCGACCGGGCCCGGGGCAGCCGGATGTTCGACGAGGACGGGCACGAGTACCTCGACTTCTTCGCCGGTGCGGGGTCCCTCAACTACGGGCACAACAACCCCGTACTCAAACGGGCCCTCATCGACTACCTGGAGCGCGACGGCGTCACCCACGGTCTCGACATGTCGACGACCGCCAAGCGCGCCTTCCTGGAGGCCTTCCAGAACCTCGTCCTACGGCCGCGCGACCTGCCGTACAAGGTCATGTTCCCGGGGCCGACGGGCACCAACGCCGTCGAGTCCGCGCTGAAGCTGGCGCGGAAGGTGAAGGCGCGCGAGGCGATCGTGTCCTTCACCAACGCCTTCCACGGGATGTCGCTGGGCTCGCTGGCCGTGACCGGGAACGCCTTCAAGCGGGCCGGTGCCGGGATTCCGCTCGTGCACGGGACCCCGATGCCGTTCGACAACTACTTCGACGGCCAGGTGCCGGACTTCCTCTGGTTCGAGCGGCTGCTCGAGGACCAGGGGTCGGGGCTCAACCAGCCCGCCGCGGTCATCGTCGAGACCGTGCAGGGCGAGGGCGGCATCAACGTCGCCCGGCCCGAGTGGCTGCGCGCCCTCGCCGACCTGTGCCGGCGGCGCGACATGCTGCTCATCGTCGACGACATCCAGATGGGCTGCGGGCGGACGGGAGCCTTCTTCTCCTTCGAGGAGGCGGGGATCGTGCCCGACATCGTGACCGTGTCCAAGTCCATCAGCGGGTACGGGCTGCCCATGTCGCTGTGCCTGTTCAAGCCCGAACTGGACGTCTGGGAGCCGGGCGAGCACAACGGCACGTTCCGCGGCAACAACCCCGCGTTCGTCACCGCCGCCGCGGCCCTGGAGACGTACTGGTCCGACGGGTCCGCCATGGAGAAGCAGACCCGTGCCCGCGGCGAGCAGATCGAGCAGGCCCTGATCTCCGTCACCGAGGAGAACCTCGCCGACGTGAAGGAGTACCGGGGGCGCGGTCTCGTCTGGGGCCTCGAGTTCCACGAGAAGGAGCGTGCGGGGCGCGTCGCGCAGCGCGCCTTCGAACTCGGGCTGCTCATCGAGACGTCAGGGCCGGAGAGCGAGGTCGTGAAACTCCTCCCCGCGCTCACCATCACCCCCGACGAGCTCGACGAGGGCCTGCGCACCCTCGCCCGCGCCGTACGCGAAACCGTCTGACAGACGACCGACAGACGTCCGGCAGACATCTGACAGATCTGACAGAAAGGCACGGCACCACCGTGATAGTCCGTTCGTTCAAGGACATCGAAGGCACCGACCGGCATGTGAAGGCCGCGACGGGTACCTGGGAGAGCAAGCGCATCGTCCTCGCCAAGGAGAAGGTGGGCTTCTCCCTCCACGAGACGGTCCTGTACGCGGGTACGGAGACGTCGATGTGGTACGCGAACCACATCGAGGCCGTGCTCTGCGTGGCGGGCGAGGCCGAGCTGACCAACGACGAGACCGGTGAGACGCACTGGATCTCGCCCGGCACGATGTACCTGCTCGACGGCCACGAGCGCCACACCATGCGCCCCAAGACCGACTTCCGGTGCGTCTGCGTCTTCAATCCGCCCGTCACCGGACGGGAGGACCACGACGAGAACGGCGTCTACCCGGTGCTCACCGAACCCGAGGAGGTCTGAAGCCCCATGACCACGACCACCACGACCAGCACGACCAACGTCACCGATCTCTACCCCAGCCGCGGCGCCGCCGAGGTGTCCGTCCCCCGCCAGGACCCGGTCGTCTGGGGCACGCCCGGCACGCCGGGGCCGTTCTCCGTGCCCGACCTCCAGGCGTACGAGCGTGACGGCTTCCTCGCGATCGAGGAGCTGATCGGCGAGGACGACGTCGCCCTCTACCGGGCCGAGTTGGAGCGGCTGGTCACCGATCCGGCGATCCGCGCCGACGAGCGCTCGATCGTCGAGCCCGCCACGCAGGAGATCCGGTCCGTCTTCGAGGTGCACCGCATCAGCGAGGTCTTCGCCGCGCTCGTACGCGACGAGCGGGTCGTCGGGCGGGCCCGGCAGATCCTCGGCTCGGACGTCTACGTCCACCAGTCGCGGATCAACGTCAAGCCGGGCTTCGGGGCCGGCGGGTTCTACTGGCACTCGGACTTCGAGACCTGGCACGCCGAGGACGGGCTGGCGAACATGCGGACCGTGTCCGTGTCGATCGCGCTGACCGAGAACCACGACACCAACGGCGGCCTCATGATCATGCCGGGGTCGCACAAGACGTTCCTCGGCTGTGCGGGAGCCACCCCGCGGGACAACTACAAGAAGTCGCTCCAGATGCAGGACGCGGGCACCCCGTCCGACGAGGCGCTGACCCGCTTCGCCGACCGGCACGGCATCAAGCTCTTCACGGGCCGGGCCGGTTCGGCGACCTGGTTCGACTGCAACTGCATGCACGGCTCCGGGGACAACATCACCCCGTTCCCGCGCAGCAACGTCTTCATCGTGTTCAACAGCGTGGAGAACACGGCGGTGGAGCCGTTCGCGGCGCCGGTCCGCAGGCCCGAGTTCATCGGCGCCCGTGATTTCACGCCCGTGAAGTGACCGCGGGCGTGAAGTGACCGCGGGCGTGAAGTGACCGTGGGCGTGACGTAGCCACGAGCGTGAAGAAGCCCCCGCCGGGGTCAGCCGGACAGGACGTCCAGCAGTCGGTCGACGTCGGCGGGGGTGTTGTACAGGTGGAAGGCCGCGCGCAGATTGCCCGCCCGGTCTGAGACCTCGACCCCGGCCTCGCTCAACTCCTGCTGCCGCCGGCCGAGTCCGGGCACGGACACGATCGGCGAGGCGGGGGCGGAGACCGGCGCGTGGCCGAGCCCCTGGAGCCCGGCGCGGAAACGGTCGGCGAGGGCGAGGTCATGGGCGCGTACGTTCGCCACGCCCAGCTCCTCGACGAGCGCCAGCGAGTGCCGGGCGCCCGCGTACGAGAAGAGGCTGGGGCTCTCGTCGAACCGCCGCGCCGAGTGGGCGAGTTCCGCCACCGGGCCGTAGCAGCTGTCCCAGGGCGCCTCACCCGCGACCCAGCCGGCGAACACCGGAGTGAGCCCGCCGAGGTCCTCCGGAACGACCAGGAAGGCCACGCCCCGAGGGCAGACGAGCCACTTGAAGGCGACCGAGGAGACGAAGTCGTACGCGTCGGCCTCCATCGGCAGCCAGCCGGCGGCCTGGGAGACGTCGACGTACGTACGCGCCCCGTGCTCGCGCGCGGCCCGGGCGATGCCCGCCAGATCGGCGATCCGCCCGTCCGCGGACTGCGCGGCGCTGACCGCGACGAGCGCGGTGCCCGGACGTACGGACTCGGCGATCCGCTCCAGCGGTACGGCGCGCAGCTTGAGGTCGCCACGGACGTGGAAGGGGTTCACGACGGAGCTGAAATCGTCCTCCGCGGTGAGGACTTCGGCGCCCGGCGGCAGCGAGGCGGCGATCAGTCCGCTGTAGACGGCGACCGAGGCCCCGGCCGCCACCCGGCCCGCGGGGACCCCGGCCAGCCGGGCGAAGGCGGCGCGGGCGGCCTCCACGTCGTCGAACATGTCGGACGGCCGCCCGTCGGCGACGGATTCGACGGCGGCGCGCATGGCCTCGACCGTGCGCGCCGGCAGGAGTCCGCAGCTCGCGGTGTTCAGATAGGTGTTCTTCGGGGCGAACTCGGCTCGTACGAGGCTCTCGAAGGTCTCCATGAGACCACTGTGCGGTCCCGAGCACCTCTCGTCCATTACGGAGTTTTGAGTGGTTCCGGTAAGGACTGCTTATACGTCCGCCCCGACCTGCGCTTTCACCGCCGTGCCGGACGGCTTACGGCTGCGGTACGGCGCATCCGTCCGGGCCGCAGGCCTCCGCGTCGGCGGCACCGTCCTGGATCAGCTTCAGCGGCGGACGCTCGCCCCACGCCTGGGTCAAGGCCTGTGCGAACACCTCGGCGGGCTGGGCGCCGGAGACGCCGTACTTGCGGTCCAGGACGAAGAACGGCACGCCGTTCGCGCCGAGCTCGGCGGCCTCGCGCTCGTCGGCGCGCACCTCGTCGGCGTACGCCTTCGGGTCGGCCAGCACCTCGCGGGACGCGTCGGCGTCGAGCCCGGCGGCGACGGCCAGCTCGACGAGCCGCTCGTCGTCGCCGAAGACGGTCCGCTCCTCGGCGAAGTTCGCCTTGTACAGCAGGCCGATCAGCTCGTCCTGGCGGCCCCGCTCCTTGGCGAAGTGGAGGAGGCGGTGCATGTCGAAGGTGTTGCCGTGGTCGCGGTCCCGGGTGCGGTAGTCCAGGCCCTCGGCTGCGGCCTGCGCGCCCAGGTTCTCCTCGCCGGCCTGCGCCTGTGCCTCGCTCATGCCGTACTTCTTGGTCAGCATCTTGAGCACGGGCTGGATGTCGCCCTTGGCGCGACCGGGGTCCAGCTCGAAGGAGCGGTGCACGACCTCGACCTCGTCACGGTGCGGGAAGGCGTCCAGCGCCTTCTCGAAGCGGGCCTTGCCCACGTAGCACCAGGGACAGGCGATATCCGACCAGATCTCGACGCGCATGTCTTCGGCTCTCTCCAGGTCGTACGAATACGGGCCCCTCCGGGGGCAGGAGTATGTGAACGTTCAAACGGCCGATTTCATTCCCCGGTGACGGCGTACCGCAGGAAGAGGTGGTGATCGCCTTCGGCGGGCGCGTTCTCCGGGTCCGGGACCCAGCCCTGGCGGGCGTAGAAGGCCTGAGCGCGGGCGTTGTCGACGTGCACGTCGAGGGTGGCCGTGTGCTTGCCGTCGGCCCGCCACTGTTCGAGGCAGGCCGTGTGCAGTGCCCGGCCGATGCCCTGGCGCCAGCAGTCGGGATCGACGTGGAACTGGAAGAGCTTCACGGTGTCGGCGGGCGCGTCGTCGGCCGTCCGGAAGGAGGCGATGCCCACCAGGTGCCCGTCACGCACCGCGCACAGGACATGGGCCTCGGGGCGCTCGATGCTGCCCCGCCACGCGGCGACCCAGTCCACGTCGCCGAAGGGCAGGCCGTCCGGGTAGTACGTGGAGCGGGCGCGGACGTGCAGCTCGGTGATGGCGGCGGCCTCGCTGGGCAGCGCGGTTCTGATGACGAGGGGGCCCGTGGTGCGGGGTGTGCTGATCATGCAGCGGAGGACGTGGTGGAGGGGGGCCACGGTTCCCACCCCGCGGCCGACCCCCCACCCACGGTCAGCTGCCGTCTCTCAGGTCCTTGGGCCAGTTCGGGCGGAACTCGATGCCGTCGTACGTCACCACGCACCCCTCCCCCATCGGCGACTGCGTCATGAAGCCGACGAGCGCGGCGGACGTCTCCTTCTCCTCACCCAGGGTGAAGAGCCGGATGAACGTCCAGCGCTTGCCGTCGCGGGAGGCGTGGAAGGCGAAGGCCCGACCCGTGCGGCTGATCCGCAGCCAGACGGAACTGCCGTCCACGGTGAAGGAGTTGGCGTCGTCGGAGTGCCCCCGGGTGACCACCGTGCAGACGGTGGGCACGTCCGGGGAGTACTCCAGGCAGAGCTTCGCCCAGGCCCGCTCCCCCACATGGACGTAGAGGACCCCCGCGTCGAAGGCCGCGCCGAAGCCGACCGTGACGCGGGCGATCAGCTGGAAGTCCCCCTCGGGCGCCCCGAGGAGACGGGGCGCGTCGGAGGCGGGGTCCAGTGCCTCGTCGGTGGGCGGTACGAAACGGTCCTGGCGGGGGCCGGCCCAGCCCGTGAGTATCCCGTCCTCGTGCGACCAGTGCCCGTCAGGCCCGTAGGTACGGAGCGGGAAGGGAAGTTCGGGAAGTTCGACGTCCATTCACCGAGTCTCTCAGGTCCACTCCCGCGCCCCGAAGGGGCGCGGGGAACTGCGCGATCAACCACAACGAGCCCGCAGCCCGCGAACAACCACAACCCCAACGGCGCTACCCGCGGAGCGCTACCGCTCCAGACGGCCGTCGTACCGTCGCGGCAACCCCAGCGGGTTGTCGTCCCGCAGCTCCGGCGGCAGCAGCGCCTCCGGCGCGTTCTGGTACGCCACCGGCCGCAGCCAGCGCTCGATCGCCGTACCGCCGACCGACGTCGAGGTCGACGTCGTCGCCGGGTAGGGACCGCCGTGGTGCTGGGCGGGGGCGACGGCGACACCGGTGGGCCAGCCGTTGACCAGGACGCGCCCGGCGAGCGGCGTCAGCTCGGCGAGGATCTCCGCGCCGCGGCCTTCGCCCGCCGCCTCCTCCGCCGACAACTGCACGGTCGCGGTGAGGTTGCCGGGAAGGCGCGAGAGGACCGCGCTGGCCTCGGACTCGTCCTCGTAGCGGGCGACGACCGTGAGCGGGCCGAAGCACTCCTCCAGGAGCAGGTCGTGCTCGCCCTCGGTGACGAGCTTCTGCGCGGGCACGGTCAGGAAGCCGGGGCTCACCGTGTGCTCGCCGCCCGAGCCCGGGGTCACCGGGCTCTCGACGCCGGGGAGCCCGGCGCGCTCGGCGACACCCGCGATGAAGTTGTCGCGCATGCGATGGTCCAGGAGGACGCCCGCGTCGGTGTCGCTGACGGCGTCGGTCAGGGACTTCACCAGACGGTCGCCCGCCGCGCCCGCGGGCGCCAGGACCAGGCCCGGCTTCACGCAGAACTGGCCGACGCCCAGCGTCATCGAGCCCGCGAGCCCGGCGCCGATCGCCTCGGCGCGCTCGGCCGCCGCGGCCTCGGTGATCACGACGGGGTTGAGGGAGCCCAGCTCGCCGTGGAAGGGGATCGGCACGGGGCGCGCGGCCGCCGCGTCGAACAGGGCACGGCCACCGCGGATGGAGCCGGTGAACCCGGCCGCCGCGACCAGCGGGTGCTTGACGAGTTCGACGCCCGCCTCGAAGCCGTGCACGAGGCCGATGACACCGCCCGGGATGTCGTGCCGGGCGGCGGCCCGGCGCAGTACGGCCGCGACCAGCTCGGAGAGCGCCGGGTGGTCGGGGTGGGCCTTGACCACGACCGGGCAGCCGGCCGCCAGCGCGCTCGCGGTGTCGCCGCCGGCGACGGAGAAGGCGAAGGGGAAGTTGGAGGCGGAGTAGACGGCGACGACACCCAGCGGCACCTTGTAGCGGCGCAGGTCCGGGATCGGCGGGGTCGCCGTGTCGTCGGGGTGGCTGATGACGACGTCGAGGAACGCGCCCTCGTCGACGATGCCGCCGAAGGCCCGCAGCTGGTAGCAGGTGCGGGCGAGTTCGCCGGTGAGCCGGACCGGGCCGAGCGCGGTCTCCGCGTCGGCGGCCTCGACGAGCTGTTCCTTGGCCGCTTCGAGCAGGTCCGCGGCGGTCCTCAGGAAGGCCGCGCGCACGGTGCGGTCGACGAGGGCTCCCCGGGCGGCGTGCGCGGCGCGGACGGCCTCGTCGACCTCCTGGGCCGTGGCCTCCACCGCAACCTGCTCGCGCTGCTTCCCGGTACGGGGGTCGACACTCCAGACTGGTGCTGCTGCCACCGCGGGTCCCTCCAGATGTAATGCCGCAGTTCTTGTCTCACCCACCAGCGGTGTTCGATATACTGAACGCTGTCTCTGATGGTGAATATGATGCGGAGACTATTTCCCGTCGAACGAGGGGGTCAAGGGCGATGTCGGCAGGCGAGACAGGCGGCGGAGCGCAGGTCAAGTCCGCGGTACGGACCGTGGAATTGCTCGAGTACTTCGCGGGCCGGCCCGGTATGCACTCCCTGGCCGCGGTCCAGGAGGCCGTCGGCTATCCGAAATCCAGCCTCTACATGCTGCTGCGCACCCTCGTGGAGCTCGGCTGGGTCGAGACGGACGCGACGGGCACGCGGTACGGCATCGGCGTACGGGCGCTGCTGGTCGGCACCTCGTACATCGACGGCGACGAGGTGGTCGCCGCGGCCCGCCCGACCCTGGACCGGCTCTCCGACGACACCACGGAGACCATCCACCTGGCGCGTCTGGACGGCACGAACGTCGTGTACCTGGCCACCCGCCAGTCGCAGCACTACCTGCGCCCCTTCACCCGGGTGGGCCGCCGGCTCCCCGCGCACTCGACCTCGCTCGGCAAGGCGCTGCTCGCCACCCACACCGACGAGCAGGTCCGCAAGATGCTGCCCGAGACGCTCCCCGCCCTGACCGAGCACACGATCACCGACCGGGAGAAGCTCATCGAGGAGCTGCACCAGGTCCGGGAGCAGGGCTTCGCCGTGGACCGTGAGGAGAACACGCTGGGGCTGCGCTGCTTCGGCGTCGCGATCCCCTACCGCACCCCCGCCCGGGACGCGATCAGCTGCTCGGTCCCGGTGGCCCGGCTCACCCCCGCGCACGAACAGATGGTCAAGGACGCCCTGTTCGACGCCCGCGACCGGCTGACCCTCGCCACCCGGAGGCTCTGACGATGGAAATCTCGCTCCGCCCGGTACACGACAGTGATCTGCCGGTCTTCTTCCGGCTGATGAACGACCCCGAGTCCCTGCGGATGGCCGCCTTCACCGCCGAGGACCCGACCGACCGGGACGCCTTCGACGCCCACTGGAAGCGCGTCCGCGCCTCGTCCGACGTGGTGCCGCGCACGATCCTCGCGGACGGCGACGTCGTGGGCAGCGCCGCGGTGTACGGGGATCCCGGCGAGCGCGAGGTCACCTACTGGATCGACCGGGCGTACTGGGGCCGGGGCATCGCGACGGCCGCGCTGCGGGACCTGCTGGCCGAGGTGCCCGAACGCCCGCTGCACGCGCGGGCGGCGGCCGACAACGCGGGGTCGCGGCGGGTCCTGGAGAAGTGCGGGTTCCGGGTCACCGCGAACGCCCGGGGGTACGCGCACGCGCGCGGCGAGGACACGGACGAGGTCGTGCTCACCCTGGAGGGCTGAGCGGGACTTCATGCGAGCCGGACTTCATATGAGCCGGACTTCATGAACAGCGCATGAGAAATGCGGGCGGAAGGGAACGATTCGCTCCCTTCCGCTCGTCCTTCTGAGCGGGATGAACAAGACGATCAGGCGTGCCGCCGTCTTCACTCTGCTGCTCGTGCTCTCCCTGCTGGTCAGGGCGACCTGGGTGCAGTTCTACGACGGCAAGGCACTCGCGGACAACAAGGACAACCGACGGAACGCGATCGAGCAGTACGCGAACCCGCTCGGGAACATCATCGTGGCCGGCCGGGCGATCACCGGCTCCGCGCAGACGAAGGGCAGCGACCTCAAGTACAAGCGGACGTACACGGACGGCAGCCTGTACGCGGCGGTCACGGGCTACAGCTCCCAGGTGTTCGGGGCGACCCAGTTGGAGGGCGTCTACCAGGGCCTGCTCGACGGCACGGACAACCAGCTGAAGAACCCCCTCGACACCGTCACCAACAAGCGCGCCAGCCCTGGTGACGTGGTCACGACCATCGACCCGGACGTGCAGAAGGCGGCGTACGCGGCGCTCGGCGCCAAGAAGGGCGCGGCCGTCGCGATCGACCCGACGAACGGCAAGATCCTCGCGGTGGTCTCCACTCCGTCGTACGACCCCTCGCGGCTCAGCACCGGTGACTCCGCCGCCTGGACGAAGCTGACGAAGGACGCGGACAAGCCGATGACCAACCGGGCGCTGCGCCAGCCGCTGCCCCCCGGGTCGACGTTCAAGCTGGTGGTCGCGGCGGCGGCGCTGGAGGACGGGCTGTACAAGAACGTGGACACCGGCACGGACAGCCCGAACCCGTACACACTGCCGAACACGAGGACCGACCTGTCGAACGAGAGCGCCTCCGCGCCCTGCAAGAACGCCTCGATCCGGGTGGCGCTGCAGTACTCGTGCAACAACGTCTTCGCGAAGATGGCCGTCGACCTCGGGCAGGACAAGGTCAAGGCGATGGCGGAGAAGTTCGGCTTCAACGACAGCTCGCAGGACGTGCCGGTACGGGCGTACCCGAGCGTCTACCCCTCGAACATGGACGAGTCGTCCACGGCGCTGACCGGCATCGGCCAGTACGACGTCACGGCGACCCCGCTGCAGATGGCGATGGTGTCGGCCGCCATCGCCAACGGCGGCAAGCTGGTCTCGCCGCACATGGTGTCGCAGACCAGTGACGCGAGCGGCAATGTGGTGAAGAACTACGACGACAGCACCGAAACCAAGGAGATCGTCAGCTCGACGACCGCCGAGCAGCTCCAGTCCGCGATGCAGACGGTCGTCACCGAGGGCACGGGCACGAACGCGAAGATCTCCGGCGCGACCGTGGGCGGCAAGACGGGCACGGCCCAGCACGGCGAGAAGAACAGCAAGACGCCGTACGCCTGGTTCACGTCGTACGCGAAGTCCGACTCGAACGGCAAGGAGGTCGCCGTGGCGGTCATCGTCGAGCAGTCCGACGCGGCGAGGTCCGAGGTCAGCGGCAACGGCCTGGCGGCGCCGGTGGCCAAGGCCATGATGCGGGCGGCGCTGAAGAACTGACGCACCGCGCACGACGAAGGGCCGCCCCGCACCCCTGGGGGCGGCCCTTCCTTCGTACGGTCACTTCACTCCCGTACGGTCACTTCACGCCGAACAGCTGCCTCACCGGATCGATCGCGAAGTACACCAGGAACAGCGCCGACACGGCCCACAGCAGCCAGTGGACCTCACGGATCTTCCCGAGCACCGCCTTGATCACGACATAGGCGACGAAGCCGGCCCCGATGCCGTTGGTGATCGAGTAGGTGAACGGCATCGCCGCGATGGTCAGGAACGCGGGGATCGCGATCTCGTAGCTGTCCCATTCGATGTGCTTGACCTGCGTCATCATCAGGAAGCCGACCGCGACCAGAGCGGGGGCCGCCGCCTGGAGCGGGACGATGGTGAGCAGCGGGGTCAGGAACAGGGCGAGGGCGAACATGCCGCCGGTGACCAGGTTCGAGAAGCCGGTGCGCGAGCCCTCGCCGACGCCGGCCGCGGACTCGATGTAGGCGGTGTTGGAGGAGGCGGAGGCCGCGCCGCCCGCGACGGCCGCGGCGCCGTCGATGAACAGCACCCGGCCGATGCCGGGCACCTTGCCCTCCTCGTCGAGCAGTCCGGCCTCGGCGCTGATGCCGACGATCGTGCCCATGGCGTCGAAGAAGTCCGACAGGATCAGGGTGAAGATCAGCAGGACGACGGTCAGGGCGCCGGTCTCGCCGAAGCCGCCGAACAGACTGAAGTGTCCGACGAGACCGAAGTCCGGGGTGGCCACCACGTCGGAGGGGATCTTCGGCGTGGTCAGACCCCAACTCTTGATGTCGGCGGCCGAGTTGATGATCACGGCGACCACGGTCATCGTCACGATGCTGATCAGGATGGCGCCCTTGACCTTGCGTGCCATCAGTCCGATGGTGAGCAGCACGCCGAGACAGAAGACCAGCACGGGCCAGCCGGTCAGCGAACCGGTCGCGCCCAACTGCACCGGCACGGTGGTGTTCGCGACGTCCGGGATGCGGCTGACGAAACCGGCGTCCACGAAGCCGATGAAGGCGATGAAGAGTCCGATGCCCACGCCGATGGCGTGCTTCAGCGGTTGCGGGATGGCGTTCATGACGGCTTCGCGCAGTCCGGTGAGGACCAGTACGCAGATGATCACGCCTTCGATGACCACCAGGCCCATCGCGTCGGGCCAGCTCATCAGGGGGGCGATCTGGAAGGCGACGACGGCGTTCAGGCCGAGGCCCGCGGCGATCGCGAGGGGCAGGTTGCCGCCCACGCCCATGATGACGGTCATCACCGCGGCCACCAGGGCGGTGGCCGTGACGAGTTGGCCGCTGTCGAGCTGGTGGCCGAACTTGTCCTTGGCGCTGCCGAGGATGATCGGGTTCAGGACAAGGATGTAGGCCATGGTGAAGAACGTGGCGAATCCGCCGCGTATCTCCCGGCCGAAGGTGGAGCCCCGTTCGGAGATCCTGAAGAACCGGTCGACGCTGTTCGCCGCCGGTGGCGCGGCACTTGGCCGGTCGGCCACCTTCTGGGTTTCGGACATGGCTGATACTCCTTGTGGCCTGCGTGCTGGGTGTGCGGATGCTGGCTGGATTGTTCCCGCGTTGAACCGCTTTCAGGTTTTCGCCGTGTTACGGAATCGAGTTCGGCCCGCCATACGCTGTTCGAAGCCCTGTACGCATCGCTGGTACGCTCACGCATCTCGCCCCACAGGGGCACCATTCCTTCACGGGTGGCGCACGGGGGCCGTATACGCACGCACCCGCACCGGTTGCTCAAAAGCCGCAGCAAGGAGAGGTAGCCGTGGGCACTGTCGTCGACGACGCAGCCTCCGTGGAGTTCCACGCCTTCTTCGAGCGGCACCATGCCGAACTCGCCCGCTTCGCCCATCTGTTGACCGGCGAGGCGGACGCCGCCGACGATCTGGCGGCCGACGCGCTGCTCGCGCTGTGGCACCGCTGGGACCGGGTGCGCGCGGCCGACCACCCGGTGGCGTACGCCCGCGGTGTCGTCGCGAACCTGGCCCGCACCCGGATCCGCAGCGCGGTGCGCGAGCGCAGACGGATCACACTGTTCTGGTCGCAGCGCGAGGACAAGACCGAGAACCCCGACATAGCGGGGAAGATCGACGTCCAGGAGGCGCTGCGCCGGCTGCCGTTCCGTAAGCGCGCATGTGTCGTGCTTCGGCACGCTTTCGACCTCTCGGAGAAGGACACGGCGCTCGCCCTCGGTGTTTCCGTGGGTACGGTTAAGTCCCAGACGTCGAAGGGCATGGCCGAACTGAAGCGGCTCCTCGGCACCGAAGAGGCCCCGATGCGGGTGCACGCAGGTGTGCTGCCCACGGGTGGAGCCGGAGGAAGGGACCGATGAGGAAGGCGCAGGACGTGCACGACGAGCTGCGCGCCAGGCTGCACGAGGCGGCCGAGGCGCATGAGCCCGACCGCGCGCGCATCCTGGCCCGGGTCGAGCGCGGGATGTCCGGCGCCTCCGAGCGTCGGCCCCGGCGCGCGGCGCGTCCGCCGGTGCTCGGCTGGGGACGGATCGTCGGCGCCACGGCCGCGGTGGCGGGCGTCCTCGCGGTCGGCGGCTACTGGGTGGCCGCGGCGGTGCAGGAGAACAACCCGCCGCAGCAGACGGTCGCGGTCTCGCCGACCCCGGCCGTCTCCCCGGACGCGACGAGCCGCGCGCCCGTCGTGCCGCACCCCTCGCACACCTCGGGTGCCTCGAAGCCGTCCGGGAAGGCGAGCGCCTCCCCCTCGGACACCCCCTCGGCCGCGAACTCCTCGCCCGCCGCGCCCAAGGCGCCCGCCGCGGGCAACCAGGACGGCTCGCTGTGGTCCGACGGCTCGGTCGATCCGCACAGCAACGACTTCTGGGCGCAGAGCAATGTGACCCTGAAGAACGCCGACAAGCTCACCTCGCTCACCGTCGAGTTGAAGATCAGGCAGACCGGCGGGGTCAGCGACGCGGGCTCCTGGCGCTCGGCACCCGAGAGCGACTTCACGACGACGGTCACCGAGAAGGACGGCTTCCTCGTCTACACCTGGGTGCTCAAGGACGGCCACACCCTCGCGGCCGGCCAGTGGGTCTTCGCGGGCCAGTACAACCACACCCGCGGCGGCCGGGACGCCAAGGACGACAGCTACTCGGCGGACGCGAGGAACGCGGACAGCACGCTGTCGGTGGCGGGCGACTTCGCCGCCGCGAGCGGCACCGACGGCGACTCGTAGAAAATCCCCTCGAAAAAACCTGCGGACGGCGGCAACCCTTTCCTCACCTGCGGCGACCTGGAGACGAACACGTCCTCCTCCCCGCAAGGAAACCCGCTTCATGACTGCACGAGTTGATCAGCGCGTCCGGCACCGTCGTCGCCTCACCGGGCGGCGGTCCGTGATCGGTGGGGTCGCCGCACTCGGCATCACCGGGGCCGCGCTCGTCACGACGTCGATGCTGAGCACCGCGGGCGCGAGTTCCGTCTGGCCGACGGCCAAGGGCAGCAAGGCCGTCTCGAAGACGATCTCGGTCTCGGGCACCTACGACGGCAAGCTGACGAAGTTCTTCGGCAGTGGTTCCCTCGGCACCTCCGACCAGTCGGAGAACCAGGGCCCGATCTTCGAGCTCAAGGACGGCGCGGTCCTCAAGAACGTCATCATCGGCACCCCGGCCGCCGACGGCGTGCACTGTCTGGGCAGCTGCACGTTGCAGAACGTGTGGTGGCTGGACGTCGGCGAGGACGCGGCCACCTTCAAGGGCAAGGCGTCGTCCGCGAAGTACAACGTGATCGGCGGTGGCGCGCAGAAGGCCTCCGACAAGGTGTTCCAGTTCAACGGCGCCGGCAAGCTCTCCATCACCGGCTTCCACGTGGAGAACTTCGGCAAGCTGGCGCGCTCCTGCGGCAACTGCAGGACGCAGTACAAGCGCACGATCGTGCTCAGCGACATCGACGCGACCGCCCCGGGCAAGGCGTTGGTCGGCATCAACTCCAACTTCGGCGACACGGCGACGCTGTCGAAGATCCGTGTCACCGGCGACACCAAGAAGAAACTCAAGACCTGCGTGCGTTTCAAGGGCAACAGCAGCGGCAAGGAGCCCACCGAGCTCGGCACCGGCGCGGACGGAACCTTCTGCAGGTTCACGTCATCTGACATCACGTACAAGTAATGGATCTGCTGGCCTGAGCCCCCCTCGGAGCCAGTCAGAGGAACGCCCCCGCCGGTGACGACCGGCGGGGGCGTTCACTTTCCCTCGTACGTCAGGACGCGGGTACGTCAGTTCATGGTCGAGCCGATGGTCGTCGAGCCCGTCGTCAGGAACGTGGTCGCCGGCAGCGAACCGCTCGACGAGCGGGCACCGTACGCCGTGCTCGCGTCCGTCGTCTTGAAGGACGGCGTCGAGGTGCCGCTGTCCCAGTTGTTGGCCGCGGAGACCGTGGCGGAACCGAGCTTGTCCAGGCCGCCCTTGTTGCTCACCGCGAGGTTCCTGGCGAGCCGCGCCTTGCCGGTCGCGAAGAAGAAGCCCGCGTCGGTGTTGGCGTAGGCGGTGTTGCGGTTGAGCACGATGGCCCCGGTGTTGGAGTTCTCGGTGAAGCCGTTGCCCGCGTTGTCCCAGGCCGCGTCGTTGTTCACGACGTGGGCGACCGAAGCACCGCCGCCGCCGAGCTTGAAGCCGTTGCCGTTGCCCTCGAAGGCGGAGTCGTTCCAGCGGTTCTTGCCGTTCCCGTACGACCACGAGTGCTCGATGGTGATCGGCGAGGAGAACTGCCAGAGGTCGAGGCCGTCGTCCGCGTTGTTGTAGAGGCGCGCGCCGGTGACCTTGTTGCCGGTGCCGGAGCCGAACTTGATGGCGATGCCGTCGGCGTTCTGCCCGTGGTTCGCGGCGTCGTAGTTGCCGTAACTGTCCAGGTTCTGCACGAGGTTGTCGGTCGTGCCGTCGCCGCGCAGCGTGAAGCCCGAGTCCCCGTTGTTCGCGGTGACGAGGTTCTTGAAGACGCCACCGACGGAGGAGGTGGCGACGAAGCCCTGGGCGGGCGAGTTCTGCCAGGTGATGTTCTGGACGGTCCAGTAGTCGCCGTAGATGCCGGCCAGCCAGGAACCGGCGGCCAGCTTGGAACCGTCGATCTTCACCTTCTCGCTGCCGTACGCGGTGAGCGTGATCCGCGTGGAACCGGTGCCGTTCGCCGTCGACTTCAGCGTGGCCGTCGGGTAGTACGTGCCGCCGCGCACCTGGATGGTCGTGCCCGCGGCGGCATTGGCGACGGCCGTCTGGAGCTGCGCGGTGGTGGAGACGGTGACCGTGGTGGCGGCGGCCTGCGCCGAGCCGTTGTTCGCGAGGCCGAGGTAGACGCCACCCGCTCCCGCGGCGACGGCCACCGCCGCGGCGATCGAGAGCGTACGGGTCCTGCGGTGGCGTCCGGTGCTCAGAAGCACGGGGCGTTCCTTTCCTAGGGGGACGGGAGACGAAGCGGGCCGGAGGGGCCGCCCCGGCCCGCTTCTGCTCCCGGGTCGCCGCGGTGGCGGGAAAGGTTGCCGAGGGCTCACGAAAAAGGTCGAAACTTTCGCTGGCTGTCGTGCCGCTTTCATCAATTGACGCGCTGTCCCCCACTGGCAACACTCCGAGAGCGTTTCCCCCACAGAATCCACCAGACTCCGACAGGATGTGTCATGCGACGCCGCACCGCCCGCGCGCTCCTGATCCCCGTCCTCGCGCTCCTCCTGGGCCTGCTGGCCGCCCCACCGAGCCCCGCGTCACCGTCACCTTCGGGAGCACCGCACGTGAACGAACCGAAGTACGCCGGTTATCTCTTCGCCTACTTCACCGGCGAGGGCACCGCCGACGGCGAGCAGATCCGCTACGCCCTGAGCCGCGGCAACGACCCGTTGCACTGGCGGGAGTTGAACGCGGGCAATCCCGTCCTGACCTCCACCATCGGCGAGAAGGGACTGCGCGACCCCTTCGTGATCCGCTCCCCCAAGGGCGACAAGTTCTTCCTCATCGCCACCGACCTGAAGATGTACCAGAACTCCAGCGGCAGCTGGGACTACGTGCAGCGGCACGGCAGCAGGTCCATCATGATCTGGGAGTCCACCGACCTGGTGCACTGGACCGACCAGCGCCTGGTGAAGGTGGCCCCCGACAGCGCGGGCAACACCTGGGCGCCGGAGGCCTATTGGGACGACTCGCTCGGTGAGTACGTCGTCTTCTGGGCGTCCAAGCTGTACGCCGACGACGACCCGGACCACACCGGATCGACGTACAACAAGATGCTGTACGCCACCACGAAGGACTTCCGCACCTTCAGCGAGCCGAAGGTCTGGGACGACCCGGGCTACTCGGTGATCGACTCGACGGTCATCAAGAACAAGGGCAGCTACTACCGCTACACCAAGGACGAGCGCGATCCCAGCTCCTCCAGCCCCTGCTCGAAGTTCATCACCGGCGAGAAGTCGACCTCCCTGACGAACACCAAGTACGACTTCGTCTCGGACTGCATCGGCAGCGGCTCGATCGACCGCGGCGAGGGCCCGACGGTCTTCAAGTCCAACACCGGGAACAAGTGGTACCTGTTCATCGACGAGTACGGCAGCCGCGGTTACGTCCCCTTCGAGACGACCGACCTCGACTCGGGCAAGTGGACCATGTCGACGAACTACCAGCTGCCCGCGAGCCCCCGGCACGGCACGGTGATGCCGGTGACGCAGGCGGAGTACGACCGGCTGCTGGCCGCCTACCCGGTGACCGGCACGTCGGTCGTGGACGCGACCGCGAAGGGCCAGAACGGGTATGCGATCGTCACCGAGTCGGCCTCGAAGGTCGTCCTGCCGATGAAGCCGGACACGGACCTCAGGCACCTCGCCCCCACCCTCGCGGTCGGCGCGGGCGCGAAGGTCAGCCCGGCCTCGGGCACCCCCCGGGACTTCCGCACCCCGCGCACCTACACCGTGACGGCCCCGGACGGGACGAGCCGGACCTGGACGGTCGAGGCGGTACCCAACCGCAGCCCGGTCCTCCCCGGCCTCAACGCCGACCCGGACGTCCATTACCTGGACGGCCAGTACTGGATCTATCCGACGACGGACGGCTACGCGGGGTGGAGCGGGACGAGCTTCAAGGCGTACTCGTCGAAGGACCTGGTCCACTGGAAGGACCACGGTGTGATCCTGGACCTGGGACCCGATGTGTCCTGGGCGGACAAGAACGCCTGGGCCCCGGCGATCGCCGAACGCGACGGCAAGTACTACTTCTACTTCTGTGCGGAGCAGCAGATCGGCGTGGCCGTGGCCGACTCCCCGGCCGGTCCCTTCAAGGACGCGCTGGGCAGACCCCTGGTGGCCAAGGGCCGGTTGACGGGCCAGATGATCGACCCGGCGGTGTTCACGGACGACGACGGGCAGTCGTACCTGTACTGGGGCAACGGCCACGGATACGTGGTGCCGCTGAACGCCGACATGGTGTCGTTCGACGCCTCGCAGGTGCGGGACATCACGCAGCCCGACTTCCGTGAGGGATCCTTCGTCGTCGAGCGGCGGGGCACGTACTACTTCATGTGGTCCGAGGACGACACCCGCAGCGAGAACTACCACGTCGCCTACGCCACCGGACCGTCCCCGCTCGGTCCGTGGACCAAGCGGGGCACGATCCTGTCCAAGCGCCCGGAGTACGGCATCAAGGGCACCGGACACCACTCCGTGGTGAACGTCCCCGGCACCGACGACTGGTACATCGTCTACCACCGGTTCGCCCTGAACGGCCCCGGGAAGGCGGGCGGGGACGGCACGCACCGGGAGACCACCATCGACCGCATGGAGTTCGCGGCCGACGGAACGATCGAACCGGTGGTGCCGACCCTGGAGTCGATCCGCCCCGTACGGACCGGCTCCTGAGTACTACGGGTCCTGAGTACTAGCTGACGAAGTACGTCGGGTTCGGGAGCTTGAACGTCTTGTCGGCGTAGCCTCCGTCGAGGTCGGAGTACTGGTCGCCGAAGTTGGCGACGATGTCGTACCCGAGGGACTCGATGTGCTTACGGGTGCCGGACTTGTACTGCACGGTGGTGCAGTTCCAGGCGGCGGCCGTGGCGCAGGCGCTCAGGTAGGCCGGCGGGTTGGCCGCGTCCTTGAGGAACATGTGGTCGGCGTCGAGGTTGATGTCGGCGCCGACCTTCTTCAGGTTCGCGACCGCGGAGACGCGCTGCGACTCCTTCAGGCCCGAGTTGTAGAAGACCTCGACGCCCTTGGACTCGGCGTACGCGACGAGTTCGGGGGTGCCGAAGACGGCCGGACGGTCGGCCTGGGCCACGTACGCGGCCCAGGAGGCCGAGTTGTACGTGTAGTTGGTCTTCTTCTCGTAGTCGAGGGAGAGCAGCAGCGTGTCGTCGACGTCGAAGACGACCGCGGGCTTCTCGCCGTGGTGCTTCGCCTTGCGCGCCGCCTTGTCGATGTAGTGCTTGGCGTCCGACTCCAGGCGCGCCAGGTCCTTGGCGTACTGGCTGTCCTTGGACGCCTGGTACACACCGTTGCTGTCGAGCGTGGTGCCGTAGTAGGTGTCGATGTCCTTGACCAGGAGCCCGATGTTGTAGGGCTCGTGGGTCGAGTTGGCCGTCGACTGGCCGGCGGTGGCGACGCCGGTGCCGTAGAGGGCGCCGCCGGCGACGGCACAAGCGGCCGCGATGGCTGCCGCTCTGAGGGACTTCCGCATGGATTCTCCGGATCTGGGTGATGGGTGACCAGGTCATTCCGCGCCAGGTCAGGGACTGTCTACGCGCATCACGCATGCCATGCGGGAGGCTTTATCCGATCGAGACCTCACCCGCGGGCGGCAACTCCCCGGATGCATTGCCCGCAGGTGGCGTCCACTTGACCTTCCCTTGAACCGGTTCTCCTAGGGTCGGAACGCACATGCGAACGATGCGTCAGACGGGGAGAGCCGCATGGGTGATGGCAACGGCGACGGCATGGTTCTGCACATCCACACCGCCGATCCGAAGCGCGCGGCGCCGGACTTCCACGAAGGGGCCAAGAACCTCAGCAAGGCACTCACCACCCTCGTCACCACCCTGGACAGCCTGGGAAAACCCTGGGGCGACGACAAACAGGGCAAGGAGTTCGGGGACGCCTACTCACCGCAGCAGAAGAAGATAGAGAGCGCGGCGGGCACCCTCGTACTCGGTCTGGTGAGCATCCATGAGGCCATGAAAGACCTGGCGGACGGCACCGTCGACAACGACCAGCTCATCGCGGGAATGTTCACCGAGGTGAAGACCGCCGGGACCGACAAGGCAGGGAGCGACGGTTCCGGTGAGCGTTGAGGACGAGGCCAAGAAGATCCTGCTGAAGCTGGGCCTGTGGTGGCCGGACGCCAACTCCGGTTCGCTGCGGGCCGCGGCCACCGCCTGGCGCACCTTCGCCGACGCGGTCGACGACGTACGGGGACCGGTGCACACGAGTGCGTCCTCCCTCATCCACCACAACTCCGGCGAGTCGATCGACGCGTTCGAGAAGTTCTGGAACCGCTACGCCAAGGGCAAGGACGCCGGCTGGCTGAGCGACCTGGCGGAGTCCTCCCGGGCGATGGCGAAGGCCCTGGACAAGTTCGCGGACGCCATCGACGACGCCATCAACAAACTCTGGACGCAGATCGGCATCGACGCCGCCGTGATCGCGGGCGGGGTGGCGCTGGCCTTCTTCACGGCGGGCCTCGCCTCCGGAGCCGCCGTCGCGGCGGCCGACGCCATCATCGAGTTCGGCGCCACCATGGGCATCGCGGTCTCCACCACCGTCGCGGAGATAGCGGCGGGCACCCTGGTCGCGGCGGCCTTCGGCGGTATCGAGTCGGTCACCGTCGACCTGGCCGTGGCCCAGCCCCTGAAGATGGTCACCGGTCTGCAGCAGGGCTTCAGCCTGGACGAGGTCAACCAGGCCGCCAAGGACGGCATGATCTTCGGCGGCGCGCTGGGCGCGGGCGGCGGCGTACTGAAGGCGGGCATGGAGGGCGCGTTCAGCGACACCACTCCCCTCCTGCTGCGCCCGCCGTCCCTCCGCCCCGACCTGGTCGAGCTGGGACCCGCCGCGCGCAACGCGGATCGCACGCCGTGCGTCGGCGAGCCGATCGACGTGGCGACGGGCGCCATGCTGATGTCCCAGACCGACCTCACACTGCCGGCGTCCCTTCCCCTCCTCTTCCAGCGCACCCACCTGTCCTCCTATCGGGGCGGGGTCTGTTTCGGCCCGACCTGGATCTCCACCCTCGACGAGTGCGTGCAGATCGACGGCGAGGGTGTCGTCTTCGCGGCGGCGGACGGCATGCGGCTCGTCTACCCCGTGCCGGAGCCGGATGTGCCGACCCTCCCTCTGAAGGGCGCGCGCTGGCCACTGCGCTGGGACGGCAAGCCCGACGGCCTCATGACCATCACCGACCCCGACTCCGGAGTCGTCCGCACCTTCAGCACCCCCTTCGCCTCGGGCTCCTTCGGCGTCTTCCATCTCCCCCTGGACTCCTGGAGCGACCGGAACGGCGCTCGCATCGACGTCGAGCGCGACGACGAAGGCATCCCGTTCGGCATCCGCCACTCCGGCGGCTACTACCTGGCCGTCGACACCCAGGGCCCCCGCGTCACCGCCCTGCGCCTGCTCGACGAACCCCCCTCCCGCTACGGCCCCGACGGCCCGGTGGGCGAGGGCACGCCCGTCATGCGGTACGGCTACGACCCGTCCGGCAACCTCACCGAGGTCATCAACTCCAGCGGTGAGCCGCTCCGGTTCACCTACGACGACCAGGGCCGGATGACGCGCTGGACCGACCGCAACGGGACCTGGTTCTCCTACGTCTACGACGAACGCGGCCGCGTCGTCCGCACCGAGGGCGTCGACGGCATCCTCTCGGGCACGCTGACGTACGACGAGGCGGCGGCCACGACGACGTACACCGATTCACTCGGCCGCGTCTCCAGCCATCGATACAACTCCGAGGGCCTGGTCGTCGAGGAGACGGACCCGCTGGGGCATGTCACGCGCACGGAGTGGGACGCGTACGGGACCAAACCCCTCGCCGTCACCGATCCACTGGGCGGTACCACCCACTACGCCCACGACGAGTCCGGGAACCTGACGGAGCTCACCCTGCCGGACGGGTCGGTGGCCCGGGCGACGTACAACACGCTCGGTCTGCCGACGGAGGTCGTGGAGCCGGGCGGTGCGATCTGGCTGCACACTTACGACGAGCGCGGCAACCTGCTGACGACCGTCGACCCGTGCGGCGCCGAAACCCTTCACACCTACGACGAGTCGGGCCGTCCGACAGCCCACACGGACGCGCTCGGTCACACGCGCAGGACGGCCTACGACGCGGCCGGGCTGCCCATCGCCCTCACCGACGAACTGGGTCACACGACCTCCGTGCGCCGGGACCTCTTCGGCCGCGTCGTCGAGGTCACCGACCCGCTGGGCCACGCCACCCGCATGGGCTGGACCACCGAGGGCAAGCCCGCGTGGCGCGAACGGGCGGACGGCGCACGGGAGTCGTGGACCTGGGACGCGGAGGGCAACCTGCTGTCCCACGTCGACCCCGCGGGCAACACCACCCTGCACACCCCCACGCACTTCGACGTGCCGGCCACCCGGACAGACCCGGACGGCGCGTGCTACGAGTTCGCCTACGACACCGAGCTGCGGCTGACCGGCGTCACCAATCCGCAGGGCCTGACCTGGTCGTACACCTACGACGAGGCGGGCCGCCTGAGGGTGGAGACCGACTTCGACGGCCGGACACTGACGTATACGCACGACGCGGCGGGTCGGCTGACCTCCCGCACCAACGCGGCCGAAGAGACTCTGCGCTTCACCCGGGACACGCTGGGCCGGGTCGTGGCACAGCACACCGGAACGAACGACGTCACGACGTACGCCTACGGTCCGGACGGCGAGCTCTCCCGCGCGGCCGACGCGAACGCCGAGGTCGTACTGGAACGCGATGCGCTGAGCCGCGTGCTGTCGGAAACCGTGAACGGACGCACGACCACGTTCACCTACGACGTGCTCGGCCGCCGCACTCGCCGCGTGACACCGTCGGGCCTCGTCTCCGACTGGACGTACGACCCGGTGGGGCGGCCCGTCGAACTACGGTCGGCAGCGGGATCTCTGACCTTCTCCCACGACGCAGCGGGCCGCGAGACGGAGCGCCGTGTCGGCGCGGACGTGACGCTCGCACAGAGCTGGACCACGGCCGGACGTCTGACCACGCAGTCCCTGACGTCGACGTCGGGGGCGACCGGAGCGGACCGCCACCTCCAGCACCGCACCTATGCCTACCGGGCCGACGGCTATCTCACCGAGATCCGTGAACTCACCTCGGGCACCCGCCGTTTCGACCTGGACGGCATCGGCCGGGTCGTCGGTGTACGGGCGCACGGCTGGACCGAGACGTACGCATATGACTCGGCGGGCAACGTCGTGCGCACCACCGGACCCACGCACGAAACTCCCGACGAACGCGAGTTCGATGGCACGCGTATCCGCCGGGCCGGCCGCACCACCTACGAACACGACCCGCACGGCCGTCTGGTGCGCAAGTCGCGCAAGCTCCTCAACGGCCGGAGCCTCACCTGGACGTACACCTGGAACGCCGAGGACCGACTGACCGAGGCGGTCACCCCGGAGGGCGACCGCTGGCGGTACACCTATGACCCGCTGGGCCGCCGCACCGCCAAATACCGGTCGGCCGAGGACGGCTCCGAAGCCGACCGTACGGAGTTCACCTGGGACGAC
Organism: Streptomyces sp. GbtcB7; assembly: GCF_019091445.1. NCBI lineage: Bacteria > Bacillati > Actinomycetota > Actinomycetes > Kitasatosporales > Streptomycetaceae > Streptomyces > Streptomyces sp. GbtcB7. Next base: position 70,820 of record NZ_JAGXJM010000026.1, on the reverse strand, counting down.
ACTCGGCTGGCCGAGCGGACCGCACCGGACGGCCGCGTCAGCACCTGGGACTACGCACCGGACAGCCACCGCCCGGTCGCCCAGACCGACCACAAGCCGCCGCCCGCGTCCGTCGGTACGTCCTTCCTGGCCCGGTTGGCGCAGGAGACGAGCCCCGAGCGCGAGGCGTGCTTCCACGCCGTGATCACGGACCCGGTCGGCACGCCCACGGAACTGGTCTCGGCGACCGGGGACTTGGCCTGGCAACGGCGTACCACCCTCTGGGGCACCGGCTTCCCGTCTCCGCAGGACGACGAGGCGACGGTCGACTGCCCGTTGCGCTTCCCGGGGCAGTACGCCGACCGCGAGACGGGGCTGCGCTACAACCTGCACCGCTACTACGACCCGGAGACCGCCCGGTACATCAGTCCCGACCCACTGGGGCTGGAGCCCGCGAACAATCCTTACGCGTACGTGGTGAACGCACTGGGCTGGACGGACCCCCTGGGCCTCGCCCCCAAGTGCGGTATCGACCTTTCCAACGCGACCCCGTACAGCGGCCGGTTCCCCAAGTCGGCGAAGCCGAACGAGGTCCTGGTGCGCCGCAAGGACGACGGAACCGTGACGGCCTACGCTGTTTACGATGATCAAGGACTCCCCGTCAAACGCGTCGACGTGGACCCGAATTCGGCGCCGCACGGCGGAGTTCCGGCGCCGCACGTGCTGGAGACGCACAAGAATGTGAATCCCAAGACCGGGCAGACCTTCCTGACGTGGGACAAGATGCCGCGCCCCGCCAGGGCCGACGAGCTTCCTCAGTGAGCGAGAAGAGTATTCGATGGACCCCATGAACATTCCGGACGTCAGAGAGTGGACGGAGGCGGTCGGCGACGGGACGGACTATCTGGACTACCTCTCCCAGCATGCGGGGCTGGGCGAATGGGCCGCCCTCGCCCGGGTTTTCATGCCACGGTTCGTGGAGATCGAGGGCTGCGTACTCTGGGACCGTGTCTACGATCCGGCGAACTTCCGTACCTGGCAGGACCAGTTGCAGGGTGACGCCACGTCGATCGAGGCCACGTTGAACGAATTCCGACTGTGGGAGTACATCGACATTCCGGAAGACAGCGAATCCGAGGCCGGCGGCCTCGCCCTGGCGGAGGAGATCGCGGCTTCCTGGCGCCGGTGCCTGAGCGAGACGTTCCCGGATCGCGCCTTCGCCGTCGCGGCCTCCGCGACGGAGGACGGCCCCGTCGTGGGTTTCGTGACGATCCGGTGAATCCGGGGAGATTCAGCGCGGGGAATACTCCGCACCGGCCGCCGCGAGCGGCCCGCGGCTGGTCGAATTCCGCCGGAAGTAATTGTTGTGAACGGATCTGAGAAATTGACTGAAGAGTTCAACCTCGCCGCGGGGTCGCACGGCCCCTCGCCGGTCGTCCTCGCCGTGTTCCTGCTGGGTGGCCTGGGCGCCCTCTGGTGCGGAGTGAGTTGGGCGTTCGACGTACGGGGGATCACCACCCGACGCTCCGAGCGGATTCGCCGCAAGAATGAGGAGAGCTGGGCGGCGATGGGGCGCCTGGGCGGGTCTCCCACCCTCTTCGCGACCCCTGGCTATCTCCGGTTCCTGGGTGCGCTGATGGCGTTCGCCGGTGTGATCCTGTGCGTGGTGGCGTACGCCCTGTGGCACTTGGGCTGAGTGTGCGCCGACGTACGTGCGGGAAGCGGTCGGCCGTGCCGCTTCCCGCACGGAGCGCCTGCTGAGGACTAGTTCATCGTGGCGCCGATCGTCGTGCTCCCCGTCGTCAGGAACGTCGTCGCGGGCAGCGAGCCGTCGGACTTGCGGGAGTTGTACGTCGTCGACGCGTCCGTGGAGACGAAGGACGGGGTGGAGACGCCCGAGTCCCAGTTGCTGCCGGCGGACGTGACCGAGGACCCCTTGGAGACCGCCGCGCTGCCGTTGCTCACCGCCAGGTTCTTGCCGAGCTTCGCGGAGCTGGTGGCGAAGTAGTAGCCGTACTTGCCGTTGGCGTACGCGGTGGTGCGGTTGATGACGATCGAGCCGGTGTTGGAGTTCTCGGTGAAGCCGTTGCCCGCGTCGTCCCAGGCGGCGGAGTTGTTGACGACGTGTGCGACGACCTCGCCGTCGCCGCCCAGCTTGTAGCCGTTGCCGTCGCCCGCGAAGGCCGAGTCGCCCCAGCGGTTCTTGCCGTTGCCGAAGGACCAGGTGTGCTCGACGGTGACGGGCGACGAGAAGGACCAGAAGTCGATGCCGTCGTCCGAGTTGTTGTACAGGCGGGCGCCGGTGATCAGGTTGCCGGTGCCGGAGCCGAACTTCACGGCGACTCCGTCCGCGTTCTCGCCATGGGTGGCGGCGTCGTAGTTGCCGGACGAGTCGAGGTTCTTGACCGTGTTGTTGACGGTGCCGTCACCCGTGAGCGTGAAGCCGGAGTCGCCGCCGTTGATGGTCTTGATGTTGTTCCAGTTCGTGCCGGTGCAGGACTGGCAGACGACCGCGCTGTCCGGGGAGTTCTGGAAGGTGAGGTTGGAGACGTTCCAGTAGTCGGCGGTCAGCTTGAAGATCCAGTCCCCGGCGGGCAGCGACGAGCCGTCGATCTTCACCGTCTCCGAGCCGTACGCCTGGAGGGTGACGGGGCTCGACGAGGTGCCGTTGGCCGTCGACTGGAGGGTGGCCGTCGGGTAGTACGTGCCGGCGCGCACCTGGATGACGGTGCCGGCGGTGGCGTTCTTGATGGCGCTGGTGAGGTCGGCCGTGGTGCTGACGACGACGGTCGCCGCCTGGGCCTGGGTGGGCAGGACGGCGAGTCCGGCGCCGAGCGCCAGGGTGGCGCCGAGGGCGAGAGCGGTTCGACGAGACATGGAGTGCGGTCCTTTCGTCGATACGGGTGGGGGGAGCTACTGCGGTGATCGGTGCGGGGACATCACGGGCACCAGTCGCCGAGATACGCCGCACGCGTGTGCGATATGGCTTCCGTGTCCGTGAGCTGGGGACGGTTCTCCGGGACGGTGATCTCCGCGCCGGGGCCGGTGTTGCGGTACTCGCGAAAGCGCATGGACTGCCAGGGGTAGGCCTCGCGCATGTCGACGTAGGGCGCCACCGCGTCGATGCCGGGGCCGAGTTCCGTCTCCCGTACGACCAGGGACGGCCAGGCCGTCGTCTCGTACGACGGCACCCACGGCCGCGCGATCTTGTACGCACCGTCCTGCGCGCCCGAGGTGACCCGGCCGTGCAGGGCCAGGAAACCGTGCGGGTTGGCGCGGGCCGTGGAGGGCGCGAAGACCATCCCCTCGGGCTTGAAGGCGACGTCCCGGTCGAGGGTGTGGAAGTGGCAGCGCTCGAAGACGGCGGTGGCCCGCCCGAAGACGAAGTCGACGTCGCCCTCGATGTAGCAGTCGCGGTAGTACTGGCGGTCGAAGGTGGTCAGGGCCGTCGTGTCCGCGAACAGGGTGTCCTGGTGTGCCAGCAGGCGGACGTGGGTGAAGGACGAGCGGTCCCCGGTGACGTACGCCGCCACCGCCTGGGTCCCGGTGATGTCCGGGTGATCGGCGCGCAGCCAGTCGTTGGCGAGCGTCAGCCCGCGCACGGTGAGCCCCGGCGCCGCCGAGGTGAAGGTGGCGGAGCCCGCGGTGCCGTACGTTCCGGAGCCGTCCGGCTTCTGGGTGCCGTTGGCGTTGTCGTACACGACGACGGCGTCGCGCGGGTCGCGGCCGGCGCCGAGCAGCGTCAGGCCGGCCTTGTCGGCGGGGATGTTCACGACCTCGCGGTATGTGCCCGGGTGCACGACGATCGTCCAGCCGACGCCCGTCACCGCGTCGACGGCGGCCTGGACGGAGTCACCGGGGCGGACGTGCAGCACCCGGCGCCCGCCCGCGAAGGCGGGAGTCGCGCCGAGGAAGCCGAGCGCACCGGCCGTGGCGAGAAAGGCGCGTCGGCGCATCTCAGCACCCCTTCCACGGTGTCCAGTCGCCGAGGTACGCCTCCCGGGTCGCCGACTCGGCCTCCCCGGGGCTCAGTTGGGGACGGTTCTCGGGGATGGTGATCACGGACCCCGGCCCCGTGTTCCGGTACTCGGCGAAGCGCTGGCTCTGCCACGGATAGGTGTCCGCCATGTCGGTGTAGGGCGCGACCGCGTCGATCCCGGCGGCGAGGCGGGTGTCGCGGACGGTCAGCATGGGCCGGGCGGTGGTGTCCGAGCCGGGCACCCAGGGGCGGGCGAGCTTGTAGTACGCGTCCGGGGCCTCGCTGCTGACACGGCCGTGGGTGACCAGGTGGCCGCGCGGGTTGGCGAGCGCGGTGGAGGGGGCGAAGACGAAGCCGTACGGGGCGGTCGCCAGGTCCGTGCGGTTCAGGGTGCGGAAGTGGCAGCGCTCGAAGACGGCGGTCGCCCGCCCGAAGACGAAGTCCACGTCACCTTCGACGTAACAGTCGCGGTAGTACTGGCGGGCGAAGGTGCCGAGCGCGATCGAGTCGGCGTACAGCGTGTCCTGGTGGCCCAGGAACCGGCACCCCACGAAGGCCGAGCGGTCGCCCTGCACCTTGACGGCGACCGCCTGGGTGCCGGTGATCTCGGGGTGGTCGGCGCGCAGGAAGTCGTTGGCGAAGGTGATCGAGCGGGCGGTGAACCCGTCGGCCTGCACGGTGGTGGTGGCCGACCCGGTGGTCCCGTAGGTGCCGCCGCCCGGCTTCGGGGTGCCGTTGGCGTTGTCGTACACGACGACGACGTCACGCGGGTCCCCGGAGGCGCCGATCCAGGTCATCTCCGTACGGGCGACGCTGACGGCTACCGTCTCGCGGTAGGCGCCCGGCGCGATGACCAGCGTGAACCCGCTGCCACTCGCCGCGGTCACGGCGGCCTGGACGGTGGTGTGGTCACCGAGGCCGCCGGGGTGGACGTACAGGGTCCGCTCGGTGAGCCGGGCGGACGGCGAACCGTAACGCCCGAAGGGGGACTTCTCCTGGGGCCGCGCCTGGGCCCGCGCGGGAGTCGCGAGGCCGAGCGCGAGAGCGGCTCCGGCGCCGAGGAAGGTTCTCCGGCTGGGGACGGCAGGGCCGGGTGTGGTGGTGCGGGAGAGCATGGCGATGCTCCTTCGCTGTGCCGCGAGGTTCAGAAGCCTCGCGGGCTCTGCGGGAGGGACGAGGGGCCGGAGCGGCGCGCCCTGGATGAGGGGCGGTGCGGAGCCGCTCCGGCCTGACCGGGAGGGCTGGAACGATCGGAGCCGGTTCGACCGGATCAGCTGGTCGACCGGGTCGGTTGGTCAGCCGGATCAGCTGGTCAGCAGATCTTTCCGGCGCCTGCCCCGCGGTCCACGATCCGCGGCACCGCCCTGGGCGAGTCGACCTTCGTGCGCAGGGTCGGCGTCCATCCGGCCCCGGATTGCAGCGTCTCCGCCGGGATCTCCGCGTTGTGCACGGCGATCAGGTCGGTGGCCGCCCCGTTGACGTAGTTGTCCGCGGCGGTGAGCGGCGCCTCCTTCCACTTCTTCAGGACGGTCGCCGCGCTGACCCCGGCGGGCAGCGTGAACGCGTTGTGCTCGGCGACGAGTTGGGACTCCATGCCGATGCCGTAGCTGTAGGAGTAGCCGTCGCCCGCGACGAAGTGGTTGTTGTACGAGTCGACCTGGCCGAAGCGGACACGCGGCGCGCGCTCGACGAGGTTCGAGAACAGGTTGTGGTGGAAGGTGACCTTGAGGTGGCCCCGGTCGACCGCCGCGGTGGACGCGCTGTCGCTGTTGCCGATGAGGATCGTCTTGTCGTGGTCGGCGAAGACGTTCCAGGAGGCGGTCACGTAGTCCGCGCCCTTGACGATGTCCAGCTCGCCGTCGTGCTGCTCGAAGATCCGGCCGAAATACGTGGGCAGCGTGCTGTCGGGGTGGTCCCCGTCGGTGAAGGTGTTGTGGTCCAGCCAGACGTGCGTGGAGCCGTACACCACCGCGCTGTCGTACTCGGAGTTCCAGTTGCCGACGGAGGTGTCGGTCGGATCCCACTGCGGGAAGCAGTCGAGCGGGCTCTCGAAGGTGAGGTTGCGGACGATGACGTTGTCCACGGCCTTGATCTGGAGGCTGGCGCCCTTGAACCCCGCGCCCTTGCCGAGGCCGACGAGGGTGGTGTTGGCGGGGATCTCCGCCTTGATGGCGGTGTCCTGGTTGGCGGCGGAGGCGCGGCGCAGACCTTCGGGGCTGTCGTCGGGCTCGGCGTCCAGGTTCGTGCCGTATCCCCAGTTCTCCGGCGAGTACTTCTGCAGATAGGCGTCGAAGCCGTAGCCCGGCGCGGCGAAGGAGTCGCAGCCCTCGGCGTTGGCGTCGATCGTGCCCTTCACCTGGATGATCTTCGGGGCGGTGCCGCCGTTCTTCAGCGCGGCCTTGAACTCGGCCCAGGTGGTGACGGTGTACACGTGCGCGGTGTCGGCCGCCGCACCACCGGAGGTCCCCGTGCCGTAGGAGCCCCAGCCGTCACCGGTGGCGAGGGTCCCTCGGCCGAGGTCGCCCGACCGGGCCTGGGCCTGGGCGGTGGTGCCGGTGACGGCGAGGGCCAGGGAGGTGCAACCGACCAGCAGGGCCGTCGTCACCGGCCCTGTTGTGGCATGTGCATGCCATCTCTGCGTGTTCACCGGATCCCTCCGAGGACGCTCCGGCCTTCAGGCCGGGGAGGAATCGGACACCTGTGCAGCAGGGCAGGAACAGCCGGTTCGCCTCCAGGGCGGACCGGCGTCCTGCTAGCGTGATTCGCAGACGATGCGTCGCGAGAGCCAAGCACGCGGAGTCTCCTTCAAGTTGTGTGACCTCGCAGCAGGTGAGCTGCCCGGGCTGGTTTCAACCCGGCTGGTGTTGATCGTGGAAGACCTGACGGACCGCCGGTCCGAGAGGCGGCGTGAGCCAGGAATTACCTCCGTTCACGGAGGTGAGGATTCAATGTGCGGCTCTCCTTCTGGCTGAGGGTTCTGTGGAAGGGGGTTACACGGCCGCGTCCGGCCAGGTGATCCAGGACTCGGGGACTTCCTCGTCCAGCCGGCGCACGTCCCGGTGTGCCAGCACCCGGCGGTGCAGCAGCTCGGCCGTGACGAGACGGGCCACGGCGATCGCACCCGGCGGGTTGAAGTGGGTGTTGTCCTGCTCGGTCGCGGTCCAGTTGAAGTACTTCTTGGTCTCCTCGACGCCGAGCCGCTGCCACAGGGCGATCGACAGGGCCTGGATGTCGAGCAGCGCCACGCGCTCCTCCTCGGCGAGGGCACGCATCGCCGCCGGGTAGTCGCCGTGGGTCGGCACGGCGTTGCCGTCCGCGTCGAACTTTCTGCGCTCCACGGAGGTGGCGAGCACCGGCCGCGCGCCACGGGCCCGCGCCCCGTCGACGTACTGCCGCAGGTAGTCCTGGTAGGTCGTCCAGGGCTCGGTGTAGCGCGTCGGGTCGGCGCTCTTCTCGTCGTTGTGCCCGAACTGGATGAGCAGGAGGTCGCCGGGCCGGATCGCCTCGAAAATGACCTCGAGCCGCCCCTCGTCGACGAAACTCTTCGAACTCCGCCCGTTCACGGCGTGGTTGGCGACGCCCAGGTGCTCCCGCAGGAAGAACGGCAGCGCCATGCCCCACCCGGTCTCGGGCGCGACGTCCGCGTACTTCTGGGCGGCGGTGGAGTCACCGGCGATGTAGAGGGTGCGGCGACGCTGGGCGGCTTGTGCGGTGCCGGTCGCCGCAAGAGCGACCGGAACGGCGACAAGGGCCGCCGAGGTGACCTGTCTGCGGGTGAGGGACACAGGCGTGTGCCTTTCAGCAGAGGGTGGGCCCGCGCCCCGTCTTTAGGGGCGCGGGGAACTGCGCGACCAGCCACGCCCGGCCCGCGGTCGCCACACAACCTGGAAGACCACGAACCGACCGCACCCGGCCCAGCGGAGCTAGTGGTTCGCCTTCCAGTCCGCCTGCGCCTTGTTCAACTGGTCGGCCAGCGTGTCCAGGAACTGCTTCGCGCTCATCTTCCCGAGCAGCAGCTTCTGGAAGTTCGGCTCGTTGTCGGACTTGGAGATCGTGTTCCAGTCCGGCAGGTAGTACGGCAGCTGCACGATCTTGGTACCGGCCCCGTTCAGCGCCTCCGCGGCCAGCTTGGTGGGCTCGGCCTTCTGGATCCACGCGTCCTTCGCGGCGTCGGTGTTCGCCGGGACCTGTCCCGCCGACTCGTTGAACTTGGAGTTCTCCGCCGCCGAGAGGGCGAACTCGATGAACTTCCAGCCGGCCGCCTTGTTCTTGCTGGACTTGAACAGGCTCATCCCGTCGACCGGGTTGGACACCTGCACGCGTGTGCCGTCGTCCTGCGTCGGGTTCGGGATGCCGCGGAACTTCTCCGCACCCAGCGCCTTCACGTGGTCCTGGTAGGAGCCGAGGTTGTGGCTGAGCATGCCGATGGTGCCGCTGTCCCACTGGGCGACCATCTTGGTGAAGTCGTTGTTGACGTCGGCGGACGGGGTGTCCTTCTTGTACAGGGCGATGTACTTCTCGAGGGCGGCGACGTTCTTCGGGTCGTTGACGGTGGTCTTGTCGCCGTTCCAGAACGAGGTGATGCCGGTCTGGCCGTACACCGCGTCGAGGGCCGGCGCGATGGCTCCCTCGCCGCCCCGGATGGTGAAGCCGAACTTGTTCTTGCCCTTGTCGGTGAGCTTGTCGGCGGCGTCGTAGAACTTCGACCAGGTGGTCGGGGCGTCCAGTCCCGCCGCCTTGAACAGGTCCGTCCGGTACCACAGCGTGCCGTTGTTGGCCGAGGTCGGCACCTGGTACAGGGCGTCACCGCCGCCCGCGGACCGGCTGACGTCGAGCAGGTTCTGGCTCAGCTTGCCGTTCAGCGAGCTCCCCTTGAGCCGGCTCTCCAGCGGTTCAAGCGCTCCCTGGACGGCGACCTCGGCGAGCATCGCGGTGCCCACGCCGCCGACGTCGGGCAGGCCGCCGCCCTGGATGGCGGTGTCGTACTTCGACTGGGCGCTCGCCGCCGGGATGCCGACGTACTTGACCTTGATGTCCGGGTACTTCTTCTCGAAGTCCGCGATGATCTGCTTCCAGATGTCGGTGCGGACACCGCCGTTGTTGTCCCAGAAGGTGATCTCGCCCTTGCCGGAGCCCTCGGTGCCCTTGTCGCCCGCCGCTCCGCTGCCGTTGTCGCCGCAGGCGGTGGCGGTGAGCGCGAGCACGGAGCCCAGGGCGACGACCGTCGCGGCACGCCCGGTTCTGTGCATGTTGATCTTCATTGATCGGCTCTCTTCTTCTGGATCCAACGGGGTTGTGGGGTCTTGTCAGCGGAAGGAACTGGTGATGCGGAACTGCGTGAACGAGGCCGCGCCGGCGTGTCCCCCGCCGACGGGCGCGAGTGCGAAAAGTCCGAGCAGGGCGCCGACCCAGCGCCAGGGGGTGGCGGCGAAGACCTGGCCGGAGGGCTGCCGGCCGCCCCCGACGTCGTACGAGAACCGGCAGCGCGCCCCCGCCCCGCTCTCGATCCACAGCCGGGCCCGCCCCTCGGGCGCCTCTCGCGGATGTGCGGCGTCGCGTTCACGCTCGGCGACCGACTCGGCGAACCGGTGCACGAGCCGCACCGATCCGTCCGCCTCCCGCTGGAGCCCGATCCAGCTGAAGGCGTCGCCGAGCACCGCGAGTCCCGCCCGCGCCCCCGGCTCCTCGCTGTCGAGGCGCAGCTCCACCTCGACGGTGGCGGGGGTGCCGGGTAACCGCTGGGTGAGGACGTTCGGCAGTCTGCGCAGGTCGTGCGCGTCCACCGTCCGTACGCAGCTCAGCCGCAGTCCGTCCCCCGAGTGCTGGGTGGCCCAGCCGTCCTGCCGGTTGGCGGTCCACTGCCACTGCCGTCCGAACCGGCCGCCGGGGAAGTCGTCGTCGGTGGCGGGCGCGGAGGGCGGCTGCGGCGGCAGTCGCGGCTTCCGGTGTACGGCGACGGGGACACCCTTGTCACCGAGCACCGGCCAGCCGTCGGCGCCCCAGCGCATCGGCTGGAGGTGGACGACCCGCCCGTAGGGCCCGCGCTGCTGGAAGTGCGCGAACCAGTCCTCGCCGGCCCCCGTGCGCACCCAGCCGCCCTGGTGGGGGCCGTTGACCTCGGTGTCCCCCTGCTCCAGCACCACCCGCTCCTCGTACGGGCCGAAGAAGCCGCGCGAGCGGAAGGCGCCCTGCCAGCCGGTCTCCACTCCCCCGGCGGGTGCGAAGATCCAGAACCAGCCGTCGTGCCGGTAGGCCTTGGGCCCTTCGAGGGTGAACCAGCCCGGGATCCGGTCCGCGTCGATGATCACCTTGCCCTCGTCGAGCAGTCCGGTGCCGTCGGGGCGCATGCGGTGGCCGGTGAGCCGGTTCTTCACGCCCGCGCGGGACTTGGCCCAGGCGTGCACGAGATACGCCTCGCCGGTCTCCTCGTCCCACAGCGGGCAGGCGTCGATGAGTCCCTTGCCCTCCTTGACGAGGTGCGGCCGGGTCCAGGGACCGCGGATCTCCGGGGCGTTGACCTGGAAGATGCCGTGGTCGGGGTCGCCCCAGAAGATCCAGAAGCGGTCGTCGTGGTGCCGCAGGGACGGCGCCCACACCCCGCAGTCGTGCCGGGGCTTCCTGAAGTCCCTCGCGGGTTCGAGGAGTTGGAGGGCGTGTCCGACGAGCGTCCAGTTGACCAGGTCGCGGGAGTGCAGGAGCGGCAGGCCGGGCACGCGACCGAAGCTGGAGGCGGTGAGGTAGAAGTCGTCGCCCACGCACAGCAGGTCGGGGTCGGACCAGTCGGCGTCGAGGACGGGGTTGCGGTAGGTGCCGTCGCCGAGGTCGGCGGAGGTCAGCGCCATCAGGGGCTCACCGCCTTGCGTACCAGCGCCGCGGCCTCGCTTCTGCCGAGGGCGCCGTCCGCGACGACGGTGACGATCCGGCGTACGACCGTCTCCCCGGGCGGGATCGGCAGCCGTTCGGTGTGCGCGAGGGAGGAGCCGACGCCCGGGTACTCGGTGGTGCGCACGAACCACGGGTCACGGCGGGTCGCGGCGGTGGCCCCGGCGAAGACGAGGGTCCAGCCCGCACCCACGAGGGCGAGCCAGTCGGCGGGGGCTCCGTGGACCGCCTCCTCGCCCTCGGTGTCGGCGGTGAAGACGCGCGGCGCCTGTGCTTCCTTGCGGGCCCGCCAGAAGAAGCCGCCGTAGGCCGCTCCGGGCCGCCCGTTGGTGGCCGGGCTGCCGATCGACAGGGGGTGCGTGGTCGTGTTGGTGAGGGAGAAGGTGAAGTCCAACGCCCAGGCGGAGTCGGTGAGTTCGGTGACGGCGACCGTGCGGCGCTCGCGCAGCAGCTCGCCGCCCGCGGCCACCCAGCGCAGCTCCTCCACGAAGCCGTCCGGGTCGCGCAGCTGGAAACCGGCGTGCCGCTGGGCGCCGTGGTTGGCGAGCTCGGTGGGTCCCTGGTCGCGGACGTAGGTGCGGCCGCCCCAGAAGTTGTGCCCCTCGACGTCGGGAACGGCGACACCGACGCCGAGGTGGTGGGTGTGGTCGGCGGGGCTGAGCTCGGTGACAGCCGTGCCGGCCAGGGTGGTGACCGGGTGGAGATAGGGGCGCGGCGAGAACCGGGGGGCGAGTTCGGGCCGGGTGACGTACCGGCCGACCGGGCGGCCCGCGACTCGCAGGACGAGCGAGTCGGTGCTCTGCGCGTGGTTCATGGGGTGCTCACCTCGCTTCCCACCTTGTTCGCAGACTTGTCCGCGGCCTTGTCCGCGGCCTTGTTCGGGACGTCGCTTCGAACGTCGTTCGGGGCCTGGTGCGGCCGGGCCCAGGAGGCGCCGAGCTCGGAGTAGAGGGCGAGGGTGTCGGCGGCGGCCGCGACGAGTCCGTCGATGCCGGGCACGACCCGACGGTTCTCCTCGGGGAGCAGCTCCCAGGCGTCGGCGGGCAGCGCGAGCGGATCCGGCGCCTGCCGGATCGCTTCCACCACCTTCATGAAGGCACCCGTCACATCCGGCGCGACCAGCAGTTCGGCGCCCTCCATCAGATGTGCGACCAGGTTCTCCAGCAGGTCCGTACGGCCGTACTCGATCTCCTCGGGGCCGTGCCCCGACCGCTGCACCAGCACGCGGTCCTGCTTGTACCAGAAGGTGATCCGGCCGCTGCTGCCGTGCACCAGGACGTACGGTTCGCCGGGCCGCTCGGCACAGAGCGTGGCGGCGACGGTGACCCGGCCCCGCGGGGTGGTGATCCGTACGCAGGACGTGTCGTCCGACTCGATGTCGTTGGCGCGCAGCAGCTCGGTCTCGATCGCGGTGACATCCTCGGCGCGGGTGGACCCGTTGAGCGCGAGGGCGGTGGCGACGGCGTGCGCGAGGGGGTTGGTGAGCGCCCCGTCGATCACGTCCACGCCGTTCAGACGGCGCTTGCCCGCCCACGGCGCCCGCCGGTAGTACGCCTCGTCGCGTGCCCAGGCGCCCGCCCCGCCGATCCCGGCCACCTGGCCGATCGCACCCTGCGCGATCAGCTTCCGGATCGCGGGCACGGCGTGCGAGCCGAGCGACTGGAAGCCGATCTGGCAGACGACCCCGGCCGCGGCGACCCCGTCGGCCATCCGGCGGAACTCCGCGTACGACGGCGCGGGCGGCTTCTCCAGGAGCAGGTGTACGCCCTTGCCCGCGGCGATCAGCGCCAGGTCGGTGTGGGTGGGGATGGGCGTGCAGATCACGGCGATCGCGGCGCCGGTGGAGTCGAGAAGGGCGCCGAAGTCGGCCGACTGCTCGACCGTCTGCCCGTTCAGTTCCTCCGCGTCGAGCGGGGTCAGCTCGCAGATGCCCGCCAGCCGTACGAGCCCCTTGTCCTGGAGCCGGCGGATGTTCTCCAGGTGCCAACGGCCGTGGCCGCGCGCACCCGCGAGAACGACGGGCAGCGGCAGTTTTCCGGTGGGCGTGCTCGACGGGAATTCCTCGGCGGGCCTCATCCCTTCACCGCCCCCGCGCTGAAGCCGGTGATCAGCCACTTCTGGATGAAGGCGAAGACGATGACGACGGGGACGGCCGCGATGATGCCGCCCGCGGCGAGCGCGCCCAGGTCGACACTGTCGGAGCTCATCAGCGTGTTGAGGCCGACGGGGATGGTCTGCTTGCTCTGGTCGCTGAGGAACATCAGGGCGAACAGGAAGTGGTTCCAGGCGTGCACGAAGGCGAAGGAGCCGACGGCGATCAGCCCGGGCCGCAGCAGGGGCAGGACGACGATCCGGAAGGCGGTGAAGCGGTCGCAGCCGTCGACCCAGGCGGCCTCTTCGAGCGAGTACGGGACGTTCCTGATGAACCCGCTGATGAGGATCATCGACAGCGGCAGCTGGAAGACCGTCTCGGCGATGATGACGCTGCCCAGCGAGTTGATCATCTGGAGCTTGGCGAAGATCTGGAAGAGCGGGACCAGGAGCAGCGCGCCCGGCACGAACTGGGAGCAGAGCAGCGCCAGCATGAAGCCGCGCTTGATCCTGAAGTCGAAGCGGGCCAGGGCGTAGCCGCCGGCGAGGGCGACGAGGGTCGTCATCACCAGCGTGGCGACGGCGATGAGCACGCTGTTCTGGAAGTAGGTCCCGAAGCTGCGGTCGTTCCACACCTTGTCGAAGTGGTCGAAGGTCATGGGCCACGGCACGAGCGAGGTCGAGCCGGCCGGGCGCAGCGCGAAGAGCAGGATCCAGTAGAAGGGGATCAGGGTGAAGAGGAGGTAGAGGGAGAGCGGGAGGTAGATGTGCCACCGCGGGACCTCGTCCCAGGCGCGGCGCTTCTTTCCCGGGCGCTGCCGGGGCTCCTCGGCGGGTGGGGCGGGCGCCGCGGGGGCGCTGATCGTGGCGTCCTCGGTGATCACTTGTCCCCGCCTCCGAACTTGCTCAGTCGCAGATAGACGACCGAACAGAACAGCAGAATCACGAACGCGACCGTGGTGAGGGCGGACGCGTAGCCGAAGTTGTGGGCGTCGACGCTGGTGTTGGCGATGTAGAGCGGGAGGGTCGTCGTCTCGCCCGCGGGACCACCGCCCGTCAGCGTGTAGAGCAGGTCGACGTTGTTGAACTCCCACACCGCGCGCAGCAGCGTGGACAGGATGATGGCGTCCTTCAGGTGCGGCAGCGTGATGTGCAGGAACTGCTTGAAGCGGCTGGCGCCGTCGACCTCGGCGGCCTCGTACAGGTCCTTGGAGACGGACTGGAGGTCGGCGAGGATCAGGATCGCGAAGAAGGGGACACCGCGCCACAGGTCGGCGACCACGGCCGCCGGGAAGACGGTGGAGGTGTCCGACAGCCAGCTGGTGCCGTACTGGCCGATGCCCGCGTCGGCCAGGTAACGGGTGATGCCGGTCTGGGAGTTGTAGAGCAGCACCCAGATCGCGGAGGTCAGCACACCGGAGACGGCCCAGGGCGAGAAGACCAGCGCGCGGCCGACGGCCCGTCCCACGAAGGTCTGGTTGACGATCAGCGCGAGCGCGAGCCCGAAGAGCAGTTGCAGGCCGACCTCGACGAAGACCCACTTGGCGCTGAAGGTCAGCGTGTCCCAGAACTGGGGGTCGCTGGTGAAGGCGTGGGTGAAGTTGTCGAAGCCCGCGAAGCCGTTGCGCCACGGTTTGGTGGGGTTGTAGTTCTGCAGGCTGTAGTAGAAGACGCTGATGACCGGGTAGGCGATGAAGCCCAGCATCAGCAGGCCCGCCGGGGCGATCAGCAGATACGGGAGCTTGCGGGGCGTCGCCGAGCCACGGCGCCGCCGGGGTGGCGCGGGCTGTTTCGCCACGACTGCGGCTTGGGCCATGACTGTTCTCCGTTCTGGCGGGTGCCGTGGAACGCTTGCCGTACGACAGGAAGCGCTTGCTACGTACACATGGGTGAAGCGCTTGCTGTTTGGTGATCACTGCTTGCTGTTCAAGATGTCGATCAGGTGAGACTCAAAGAGGGGCGGCCCTCGCGGGCGCGCTCAGCCCGCGTACGGGTCCGGCACCTTCCCCGGCCGGGCCAGGAACGCGAAGTCGCAGCCGGTGTCCGCCTGGGTGATCTGCTCGTTGTAGAGCGCCCCGTACCCGCGCTCGTACCGTTCGGGCGGCGCCGTCCACTCCGCCCTGCGCCGCTCCAACTCCGCTTCGTCCACGTTGAGCTGGAGCGACCGTGCCTCGACGTCGAGGGTGATCGTGTCCCCGGTGCGTACCAGGGCGAGGGGTCCGCCGATGTGCGACTCGGGCGCCACGTGCAGCACACAGGCGCCGTAACTCGTGCCGCTCATCCGGGCGTCGGAGATCCGCAGCATGTCCCGTACCCCCTGCTTCAGCAGATGGTCGGGGATGGGCAGCATCCCGTACTCCGGCATGCCGGGACCGCCCTTGGGCCCGGAGCCCCGCAGCACCAGCACGCTGTCCGCCGTGATGCCGAGCGAGGGGTCGTTGATGGTCCGCTGCATGGTCTTGTAGTCGTCGAAGACGACCGCGGGACCGGTGTGCTTGAGCAGCTGCGGCTCGGCGGCGATGTGCTTGATGACGGCGCCGTCGGGGCAGAGGTTGCCGCGCAGTACGGCGACTCCGCCCTCGGCGGCGACCGGGTTGTGCCGGGTGCGGATGACGTCGTCGTCGTGCACCTGGGCGCCGGCCAGCTGCTCGCGCATGCTGTCGTACGACACCGTCGGCCGGTCCAGGTGCAGCAGATCGGTGATCCGCGACAGGAACCCGGGCAGACCGCCGGCGAAGTGGAAGTCCTCCATGAGGTACTTCTGGCCGCCGGGCCGGACGTTCGCGAGCACCGGCACGGTCCGCGCGATCCGGTCGAAGTCGTCGAGCGTGAGGGTGACGCCCGCCCGGCCCGCCATGGCGATCAGATGGATCACGGCGTTGGTGGAGCCGCCGAGCCCGAGGACGGTCGTCACCGCGTCCTCGAACGCGTCCGCGGTGAGGATGTCGGACAACTTCCGGTCCTGACGGACGAGTTCGACGATCCTGAGGCCCGCCGCGGCCGCCATCCGGTCGTGCCCGGAGTCGACGGCGGGGATGCTGGACGCGCCGGGCACGGTCACCCCGAGCGCCTCGGCGGCGGCCGTCAGCGTGGACGCCGTACCCATGGTCATGCAGTGCCCCGCAGACCGCGCGAGCCCGCTCTCCAGCTCGGTCATCTCGCAGTCGCCGATGAGTCCGGCGCGCTTGTCGTCCCAGTACTTCCACATGTCGGTGCCGGAGCCGAGGACCTCGCCTCGCCAGTGTCCGGGCAGCATGGGCCCGGCGGGCACGAAGACGGCCGGCAGGTCGACGGACGCGGCGCCCATGAGCAGGGCGGGCGTGGACTTGTCGCAGCCGCCCATCAGCACCGCGCCGTCGACGGGATACGAGCGCAGCAGTTCCTCGGTCTCCATCGCCAGCAGGTTGCGGTAGAGCATCGGGGTCGGCTTCTGGAAGGTCTCGCTGAGGGTGGAGACCGGGAACTCCAGCGGGAAGCCCCCGGCCTGCCACACCCCCCGCTTCACGGCCTGCGCGCGATCGCGCAGATGGACGTGACAGGGGTTGATGTCGGACCAGGTGTTCAGGATCGCGATGACCGGCTTGCCGAGGTGCTCCTCGGGAAGGTAGCCGAGCTGGCGGGTGCGGGCCCGGTGGCTGAAGGAGCGCAGACCCGACGAGACGCCGCTGCCGTACCACTGATGGCTCCGGAGCTCCTCGGGGCGCTTGGGCTCCCTTCTGCCCTGGCTCATATGGACCACCCCGCGGCGATGGCGGCGACTTCCGCCCGCTCGGACTCGGGCAGTTCCCTGCTCGGCGGGCGCACCTCGCGGCGGCACAGGCCGAGCGAGGCGAGGGCCTCCTTGACCACGGTGACGTTGTTGGCGGAGGTGTTCGCCGCGCGCAGCTCCTCGAAGCGGCGGATCTGCTCCCAGACCTTCATGGCGGCCGGGTAGTCGCCGGCTCGAAGGGCTTCGATCATGTTCAGGGAGACGGCCGGGGCGACGTTCACGAGGCCCGAGGTGAAGCCCGTGGCACCGGCCGAGAAGTAGGACGGGGCGTACGGTTCGGCGAGGCCCGCGACCCACACGAACCGGTCGAGCCCCGCGTCCCGGGCGAAGGCGGCGAAGCGGGCCGCGTCCGGGACGGCGTACTTCACGCCGATCACGTTCGGGCAGACGTCGGCGAGGTCGGCGAGCCGGGCGCCGGGCAGCACCGGGTTGCGGATGTAGGGCACGACGCCCAGCTCCGGCACGGCCTCGGCGATGGCCCGGTGGTAGTCGACCCAGCCGCCCTCCGAGACGTAGGGGTGCACGGGCTGATGGACCATCACCATCTGTGCCCCGAGCTCCCGGGCGTGCCGGGCGGAGGCGACGGCGGTCGGCACGTCGTGTCCGACGCCGACCAGGACGGCGGCGCGGTCGCCGGCCTCGTCGATCGTCAACTCGGTGACGAGGTTCCGCTCTTCGGGGGTCAGGGCGTAGAACTCACCGGTGTTGCCGTTCGGCGTGAGGGTGCGGATGCCGCCGTCGAGCAGCCGACGCAGCAGGGCCCGGTGGGTGTCGCCGTCGATCGTCCCGTCCTCCGTGAAGGGGGTCACGGGGATCGCCACGACCTCGGCGAGCGCCGCCCGCTGGGTCTCGTACGTCGCTGTCATTCCTGTCCAACCTCTTCCTGGGTCGCGGGGAAGGCCCGTCGCACGAACGACTCGATGTGGGCGTGCAGCGCGCGGGCCGCGCCGTCGGCGTCACCGTCCAGGGCGAGGCGCAGGATCTCCCGGTGCTCGCCGGCCTCGCGCTCCCAGGACGGGTCGGCGGCCCAGGCGACCGCCGACACGAGAGCGGCCTGGTCACGCACTTCGTCGAGCATCCGGCCGAGCAGCGGGTTGCCGCAGGAGACGTACAGGGCGCGGTGGAACTCCCGGTTGGAGAGCGAGCGTTCGGCGGTGTCGGAGGCGTCGTCGGCGCGGGTCAGCGCGTCGCGTGCGGCGTCGAGCGACGCCTGGCGCCGTACGGTCCGCCGCAGCGCCTCCGGCTCCAGCAACAGCCGCACGTCGTACACCTCGCGCGCCATGTCCGCGTCCACCATGCGTACCGTGACGCCCTTGTACTGGTTCATCACGACGAGTCCGGTACCGGCCAGGGTCTTGAGTGCCTCGCGCACGGGCGTCTTCGACACCCCGAACTGCGCGGCGAGCTCGGTCTCGACCAGGGCCTGCCCCGGGGTCAACTGCCCGGTGAGGATGCGGTGTTTGATCCCCTCCAGCACGAATTGCGTGCGGGACGGGATCGGAATGGGCACAGAGGTCATGCGCGCCTCTCGGATCTGTATCTGATCTCGTGTATCGCGTCTCATATATGACGTACGAAGTACGACGCGTTGAAGGTAGGAGCGCAGCCGTGTTTCGTCAACGCTTCGAACAAAAGAAGTTGCAGTGACCAAGGAGGTCCGGGCCGCCGGACCGTCTGTGCGCGGTGTTCGCTTTCGCGATGCTGGTTGATGTCCGCCCTGCGGAGGAACGCGAGAACCCTCCCCTCACACTCGGCCCGTGGTCCCTGTACAGCGCCCCGTTCGCCTCGATGTCGTGCACGATCAGATCGCGCACAGCCCTTCCGGAATCCGTATGCCTCTGCAACTCGGCGAAGGTGCCGGGCATCCCCGTCCGGCACCCCGCTTCAGCGGCACCCGTGGTCTCCGGCGAGGCCGGGCTACGGCTTCCAGCCGGGGTCGCGGCCGCTCAGGCCGATCACGCGGTCGAGGAGGGGCGCATCGTCGGGCACCGGCACCACGGGGCCGAACACGCCCTCGCCCGGACCGGAGTTCTCGGCCGCGGCGGCGAGGAAGCCGTACGCCGCCCGCAGCGCGACCTCGTCGGGCTCGTACTCCCGGCCGGTGGCCCGGGCCAGGTCCCAGCCGTGCACCACCAGTTCGTCGGCGGCCACGGCCCCGGCGACCGCGCCCGGCAACGTCACCCCGCCCGCACGGGTCTCACCGGTCCAGGCGGCCGGGTCGCGCCAGGCCTCGGCGAGCTCGTCGAGCGCCTTCGGCAGGGTCTCGCGCCAGTCGGGCCCGATGTCCGGCACCACGGAACCGGGGTTGGTGTCGGTCGTGACGCCCAGGTCCTTGCGCCCGGCGTCACGGAAGGCGACGGCCAGTCCGCCCAGATGCCCGAGCATGTGGTGCACCGCGAGCCCGGGACAGGGAGTGTCGCGGTCGAGCTGCTCCCGCGTCGTCTCCGCCGCGAGGCGCGCCACGATCAGGGCCTGCGGCCCGAGGTCGAAGGTGTCGAAGGTCCGGTCGTCCGTCATCCGCTGCTCCCCAGCTCTTGAGCTCTTCAGCTCTTGTGTGGCGCCCCTGCGGAGGTAGACCGGAACCACGCCCGGAACTCATCGCTCCCCGGCCGAGGAGATAGGTCGGGTGCCCGATCCTCCACCGCCCTCCTTAGCACCACGATCACCTGCCATGACATGGACGGTGACGCGTGTTCTGGGCGACCGCGACGCGGGGTTGTACCTGACCGGAGTGGTGGTCTCGGGCTTCGGCTCGTCGGCGATGTGGCTGGTGTCGGGCATCTGGGTCAAGGACCTGACGGGCTCGAACGGTCTGGCGGCCCTGTGCGTGTTCGCCCTCTGGGCCCCCACGCTCGTCGGCCCCGTCCTCGGCGTGCTCGCGGACCGCACCCACCGCCGGCCACTCCTGATCGCCGTGAACCTGGCCCTGGCCGCGCTCCTGCCGACGCTTTTCGCCGTGACCACAGGGGACCGCCTGTGGATCCTCTTCACGGTGCTTCTGATCTACGGGGCGGCGGGCGTCGTCCATGACGCGGCGGAGTCGGCGCTCGTGGCCACGGCCGTCGACAGGCACCTCCTCGGCGACTTCAACGGCCTGCGCATGACGGCGGGCGAGGGCATGAAGCTCCTGGCCCCGCTGACCGGGGCAGGCCTGTACGCGGCGTACGGCGGTGCGAGGGTGGCCGCCCTGGACGCCGTGACGTTCGCCCTAGCGGCCGGGCTGTACGCGCTGCTGCGGGTCCGCGAGGCCCCGCCCGCCCCGGACCCCTCGGCCTGGCGGGCCCGGACCGCCGCGGGCATCCGC
Source organism: Streptomyces sp. GbtcB7 (assembly GCF_019091445.1). Taxonomy (NCBI): domain Bacteria; kingdom Bacillati; phylum Actinomycetota; class Actinomycetes; order Kitasatosporales; family Streptomycetaceae; genus Streptomyces; species Streptomyces sp. GbtcB7. The sequence goes on along the minus strand of NZ_JAGXJM010000026.1, from coordinate 50,816 downwards.
CACATCCGGCATCACCCGGAACTGCGGCCACTGATCCTGGCCGCGGCCACGACCATGCTCTTCGCGGGCCTCAACGGCGCCACGGTCTACGCCGTCGCCGAGGGTCTTGGCCACTCCCCCGCGTACGTCGGCCTCCTCTACGTCGCCCAGGGCGTCGGCTCGGTGCTGATCGGCCTGGTCTCGGGTCCCCTGCTGCGCCGACTGGGCGAGCGCCGCTTCGCCGCGTACGGCATCGCCCTCACGGCGGTCGCGGTCTCGCTCCGCGCGGTCCCGTCCGACGCGGTGGCCCTGGTCTGCGGCGCGGCGATCGGCTTCGGCCTCCCCTGCGTCCTGATCGCCGCGTACACCGCCGTCCAGCGCGAGACTCCGGCCCCGCTCCTCGGCCGCGCCTCCGCCACCGCGAACACCCTGATGTACGCCCCGAACGCGCTCGGGCTGGCCGTCGGCGCGGGCCTGGTCGAACTGGTCGACTACCGGCCCCTGCTCCTCACCCTCGGGCTGACCCGCCTCCTGACCCTGCCCCCGCTCCTCCAACGCCGGAGGCCCCGGGGCTTGTAGGGCCCCCGGGGGCCGGGCTCAGGCCGACCCCGTCAACACCGCCCGCACGGCTTCCAGATCCCCGTCCGAAGCCAACCCCGCGTGATACAGCCGCAGTTCGGTCGCGCCCGCCGCAGCCGCCCGGGCCGCGTCGTCCGCCAAGGTGCCCGGACTGCCTCCCATCCCCGACACGACCGTGAAGTTGGCGGCCAGCACGGCCGCGTCCCGCCCCTGTTCCGCGAACGGCGCCAGCGGGCCCACCCCACCCGTGCACGGCACCACCACCCCGTCCGCCACGGACAGAATGTGCCCGGGATCGACCCCGGCGTTCGCCCCGCAGTGGTACGACACGGGATCGGCGTGCAGCACCACCTGGAAGCCGGCCGGCGCGGCCGCCCGCACCGCCGCGACCACCGCCTCCTGGAGCGAACAGGCCACGCCCTCACGCCACGCGCGCGTGGCGGCCGCCGTCTCACCCCCGAGCAGCTTCTCGACCACCGGCCAGCCGCCCTCCGACGGCACGTCCCCCCGCCACACCGGCTCCAGCGCCTCCCGGACGGCCGACGCCAGGTCGTCCGCGTCGAGCCCGTATCCCCCGTACCCCGCCCGGCAGGCCGCGCAGAAGCAGAGCGACATCAGGTACTGGCCGGCGTCCCCGAGTCCCACCCCGCCGATCTTGTCGTGCGCGTGCAGATGCGTGAGGCCGTACCAGCCGAGCGACTCCAGTTCCGTACCCAGCGCCCCGGGCCGCACCGCCGCCTCCACCGCGAGGTCGACGAGGTACGCCCGTGTGTCGGCCTGCGCGATGCACGGCGCCCACGCATAGCGGTCCCCGTAGGCGTTGACGACGGAGGTGGACGGATGCTCGGCACCCATCCGGGAGTTGTGCGCGAGGACCACCCATGTGTGGACGTCAAGGCCGGCCTCCGCGAGCGCGCCGGCCGCCTCCCCGTACGCGTCCCCGGGCGCCCAGTCCCCGGCGGCGAACGGCCGCAGCGCGCGGCCCTCCCACCGTGCGTCGTCGACGGGGTACAGGACGGCGGCGTGCGCGGCCGTCACGATCCGGTGCCGGGGGTGGCGGGGGGTCAGCGCGCGCGTGGAGTGGTACGCGGAGGCGAGCGTCGCCTGCCGCACCCCGAGCCCGGCGATCCGCTCGGCCGCCCCCGGGTCCCCGACGACGTCCCACGGATAGACGAAAGCGGACGCCTTCACTCGCCCTCCCCCGGCCGACCTTCTCCCCCAGGTCCCTCAAGCGCTCCGGCAGGCCCCTCATGCGCTCCCTCAGGCCCCTCGAGCGGTTCCAGCAGCGCGTACCCCCGCTCGATCAGCTGCGCGAGCTGCTTCACATGGTCCTCGGTCGGCTCGTGCAGCGGCGGCCGTACCTCACCCACGTCCAGCCCCCGCAGCCGCACCCCCGCCTTGACCAGGGAGACCGCGTATCCGCGGCCCTGGGCCCGCAGGTCGACGAAGGGGCGGTAGAAGCCGTCCAGCAGCCGGTTCGCCGTCTCGTCGTCGCCCGCGTTGAGCGCCGCGTGGAACGCCAGGGCGATCTCGGGTGCGAAGCAGAAGACCGCCGACGAGTACAGCGTGATGCCGATGCCCCGGTACGCGAGCCCCGTCAGCTCGGCGGTCGGCAGCCCGTTGAAGTACAGGAAGTCACCGGGGACCTCGCTCCGCACGGCGCTCACGATCCGCTGCATCAGGTCGAGGTCGCCCACCCCGTCCTTGAAGCCGATGATCCCTTCGGTGCGGGCGAGTTCGACCACGGTCTCGGGCGTGAACACGGCGTTGTCGCGCTGGTAGACCACGATGTCCAGCGAGGTGGCGGCGGCGAGTTCCCGGTAGTGCCGCAGGAGCCCCTCCTGCCCCGCCACCACCAGATACGGCGGCATCGCGAGCAGCCCGTCGGCCCCGGCCTCCTCGGCGAGGCGTGCGAACCGTACGGCGAGCGCGGTCCCGTACCCGGCGCCCGCGACGACCGGAACCCGCCCGGCCGTCTCCTCCACGGCCGCCCGTACGCAGTCCTGGAACTCCTCGGGCGTGAGCGCGTGGAACTCCCCGGTGCCGCAGCAGGCGAAGACGGCGGCGGCACCGGCCTCGACGCCGCGCCGCACGTGCGCGCGGTAGGTGTCGAGATCGAGGGCACCGTCGGGGCCGTACGCCGTGACGGGGAAGAACAGCGGCCCGCTGGGGACGCTGAGCCGAGCGGCAAGGGGGGCTGACGTCACGGACTCTCCCTGGGGCAGGTGCTCACGCACACAACAGCGGTGCATGTTTCTGATCCATGTCCATATTTCTGAACGCCACCACGCTAAAGCGCGACCTTGGGGCCGGTCAAGCGCGCAAACCCGCGACACAGCAGCGGATTTCGCCACCTCCGCGCGACACTTGACGCGGCAGGTCGGGGCTCCTTAGCGTGTCCATGGATGTGAATGCCGTACACGAATACGGCCACTCACGTGGCCGTGAGGAGAAACCCGCATGCCCGCTCCCCGCACCGTTCTGCTCACCGGCGCCGCCGGCGGACTCGGCACCCTGATGCGGGGACTGCTGCCGGACTACGGCTACGAGCTGCGCCTCCTCGACCTGCTGCCCGTCGAGGGCGAGCCGGACGCGCTCACCGCTGACCTCGCGGACAAGGCCGCCCTGCGCGAGGCCGTGCGGGGCGTCGACGCGATCATCCACCTCGCGGGCATCTCCCTGGAAGCCTCCTTCGACAAGATCCTCAAGGCGAACATCGAGGGGACGTACAACCTGTACGAGGCGGCGCGCGAAGAGGGCGTACGACGCATCGTCTTCGCCTCCTCCAACCACGCCGTCGGCTTCACCCCGCGCCCCCGGGGCGAGGCCCCCTTCGACGACGACGCCCTGATCCCCATCGACACCCCGCACCGCCCGGACACCTTCTACGGGCTCTCCAAGTCCTTCGGCGAGGACCTGGCGCAGTTCTACTGGGACAAGCACGGCCTGGAGACGGTCTCGGTCCGCATCGGCTCCTGCTTCGCGGAGCCCACCAGCGTGCGCATGCTCTCCGTCTGGATGAGCCCCGAGGACGGCGCCCGTCTCTTCCACGCGGCGCTGACCGCCGAGGACGTACGGCACACGGTCGTCTACGGCTCCTCCGCCAACACCCGGCTGTGGTGGGACCTCTCGACGGCCCGGGCGCTGGGCTACGAGCCGCGCGACGACTCCGAGCCGTACGCCGAGAAGCTCATCGCCGAACAGGGCGAGCTCGACCCGGCCAACCCGGACCACGCCCACCTGGGCGGCCACTTCACGACGCATCCGCCGATCTGGCCGTACTGACCACCGGACGGCCGTACGGACGACCGGACGGCGGCCGTAGCGACGACCGGGCGGCCGGAAGACGACCGTGCGGCGAGGGCGTGAGAGGGCGGGCGGGCACCGAACGGGCCCGCCCGCCGCCGTGTTCGGGCACGAACCCTGCCCGATCCCACCCCGCCCACCGCTGCGCCCCAGGTCCGGCACGGGCGCCCGCCCCGCCAAACGGTCACAGCCGGGCACCATCGGTCACGCAACAGGCCTGGTCAGTGCCGCGCACCCGCTGTAGAACTTCCCCCAAGGCCCACACCGGGCCCGAACGGGCAGTACGCACAGGACGCAGGGAGCAGGTGTCGGCCATGACCGCGGAAGAACGTCAGCGGGAGATCGTCAGGGCCGCCCGCCGTACCGGCGCGGTCGACGTCACCGCGCTCGCCGCCGAACTGGGCGTCGCCAAGGAGACCGTGCGACGCGACCTGCGCGCCCTGGAGGACCACGGCCTGGTCCGCCGCACCCACGGCGGCGCCTACCCCGTGGAGAGCGCCGGGTTCGAGACGACGCTCGCCTTCCGGGCCACCAGCCATGTACCCGAGAAGCGCCGGATCGCGAGCGCCGCGGCCGAGCTGCTCGGGGACGCCGAGACCGTGTTCATCGACGAGGGGTTCACCCCGCAGCTCATCGCCGAGGCACTCCCCAAGGACCGGCCACTGACCGTGGTCACCGCCTCCCTGGCCACGGCGGGCGCACTCGCCGAGGCCGACCACACCAGCGTCCTGCTTCTCGGCGGCCGGGTCCGCCCCGGCACGCTCGCGACCGTGGACCACTGGACGACGAAGATGCTCGCCGGCTTCGTCATCGACCTGGCGTACATAGGCGCCAACGGCATCTCCCGCGAACACGGCCTCACCACCCCCGACCCGGCGGTCAGCGAGGTCAAGGCCCAGGCGATCAGGGCCTCCCGGCGCACGGTCTTCGCGGGCGTGCACACCAAGTTCGGGGCGGTCAGCTTCTGCCGCTTCGCGGAGATCACCGCCCTGGAAGCGATCGTCACAAGCACGCTGCTTCCGACGTCGGAGGCGCACCGGTACTCCCTGCAGGGCCCCCAGGTCATCCGAGTCTGAAAACCCAACTCACCCACTACAAGGGCACAGTCACACCCAAGAAAGCCCTTTATCTCCCTATACGTCCAGGAGCGATCCATGCGAACCCAGAGCCGACGGAGGCCGCGCGCACTCGCCGCGGTCGCCGCAGGGACGCTGCTCGCCCCGCTGCTCTCCGGCTGTTGGGTCGGAGCGGGCGGGTCGGGGTCGGGCGGCGACTCCATCAACGTCCTGATGGTCAACAACCCGCAGATGGTGGAGCTGCAGAAGCTCACCAAGGCGCACTTCACCAAGGAGACCGGCATCAAGGTGAACTTCACCGTGCTGCCGGAGAACGACGTCCGCGACAAGATCAGCCAGGACTTCGCCAACCAGGCCGGCCAGTACGACGTCGCCACGCTCTCCAACTACGAGATACCGATCTACGCCCGCAACGGCTGGCTGCACGACATGGACTCCTACGTACGCCAGGACAGCGGCTACGACGAGCAGGACATCCTCGCCCCCATGCGGCAGTCCCTGACGGCCGCCGACGGCAAGCTCTACGGGCAGCCGTTCTACGGCGAGTCGTCCTTCCTGATGTACCGCAAGGACGTCTTCGCCCAGAAGGGCCTGACGATGCCCGACCACCCCACCTGGGAGCAGGTGGGACAGCTGGCCGCCGAGGCCGACGGCGCCCAGTCCGGCATGAAGGGCATCTGTCTGCGCGGCCTGCCCGGCTGGGGCGAGCTCATGGCACCCCTCACCACCGTCGTGAACACCTTCGGCGGCACCTGGTTCGACAAGGACTGGAAGGCCCGTCTCGACTCCCCCGAGTTCGAGAAGGCGACGAAGTTCTACGTTGACCTCGTACGGGGACACGGCGAGTCCGGCGCCGCCCAGTCCGGCTTCGCCGAGTGCCTCAACAACATGACCCAGGGCAAGACCGCCATGTGGTACGACGCCACCTCCGCGGCGGGCTCCCTGGAGGCGTCCGACTCTCCGGTCAAGGGCAAGATCGGCTACGTACCCGCACCCGTCGAGAAGACCAAGTCCTCCGGCTGGCTCTACACCTGGGCCTGGGGTCTGCAGAAGGCCTCCCACAACTCCGACAAGGCCTGGAAGTTCATCTCCTGGGCCTCAAGCAAGCAGTACGAGCAGCTGGTCGGGGACACGATCGGCTGGTCCAACGTGCCGGCCGGCAAACGCGCCTCCACCTACACGAACGCCGCGTACACCAAGGAGGCCGCCGCCTTCCAGGAGATGACCCGCGAGGCCATCGAGGGCGCCCGGCCGCGTGACCCGGGCGTGCAGCCGCGCCCCGCGCCCGGCATCCAGTTCGTCGGCATCCCCGAGTTCACCGACCTCGGCACCAAGGTCTCGCAAGAGATCAGCGCGGCCATCGCCGGACGCCAGTCCGTCGACTCGGCCCTGAAGAAGTCCCAGAAACTCGCCGAGAAGATCTCCAAGGAGTACGAGGGACGATGACCGCCACGACAACGGCCCCCGTGGCCGCCACTCCCGTACGCACCCTGGGAAAGCCGTCCAACCGGCTGCGCGCCTGGGCCACCCGCGCCCCGCTGCTCCCCGCCCTGATCTTCATGGTCGCCGTGACCCAGCTCCCCTTCGTGGCCACGCTGGTGATCTCCTTCTTCGACTGGAACGCGCTCTACCCCAAGGCCCGCCACTTCACCGGCCTCTCCAACTACTCGGACGTCCTGACCGACCCCGATCTGCGCCACTCCGTCTGGACGACGATCCTCCTGACGGCGGCCGTGGTCGTCGCCAGCCTGGTCATCGGCCTGGGTCTGGCCCTGCTCCTGGACCGCAAGTTCCGCGGCCGGGGCATCGTCAGAACGCTCCTCATCGCCCCCTTCCTGGTGGTCCCGGTGGCCGCGGCCCTGCTCTGGAAGCACGTGCTCTACAACCCGGAGTACGGCCTGCTCAACGGACTGCTGCACTACGTCGGCGGCCCCCAGCCGGACTGGATCTCGGGCACCCCGCTGCTGGCGGTCGAGGCCTCCCTGGTCTGGCAGTGGACGCCGTTCATGATGCTGATCCTCCTGGCCGGCCTGCAGAGCCGCGACCACCAGCAGATCGAGGCCGCGCGGGTGGACGGCGCGAGCGACTGGCAGGTCTTCCGCTACCTCACCCTCCCCCACCTGCGCCGCTACCTCGAACTGGGCGCCCTGCTGGGCTCGATCTACATCGTCCAGAACTTCGACGCGGTCTTCACCCTCACGTCCGGCGGCCTGGGGACGGCGAACCTCCCCTACACCGTCTACCAGAGCTTCTACCAGGCCCACGAGAACGGCCTCGCCTCCGCCGCGGGCGTCCTGGTCGTCATCGGTTCGATCATCATCGCGACCTTCGCGCTGCGCGTGGTCTCGTCCCTGTTCCGCGAGGAGGTGTCCCGCGCATGAGCGCCACCACGATCCGCGTACGACCCCGGCGTGCCCGGGGAACGGGCCTGGGCCTGCTGGCCTGGCTGCTCGGTGTGCTGTTCTTCCTGCCCATCGCGTGGATGGCCCTGACGTCGTTCCACTCGGAGTCGGACGCGGCGACCAACCCGCCGTCCTTCGGAGCCGCCCTCACCCTCGACGGCTACCGCGACTTCTTCGGCACGGGCGGCGGCGCGAGCCCCTGGCCCGCGCTGCTCAACTCGACGGTGGCCTCGGTGGTCTCCACCCTCTGCGTCCTCCTGCTGGCCTTCCCGGCGGCGTACGCACTCTCCATCCGCCCGGTGAAGAAGTGGACGGACGTCCTGTTCTTCTTCCTGTCGACGAAGATGCTGCCGGTGGTGGCTGGCCTCCTCCCGATCTACCTCTTCGCGAAGAACACCGGAATGCTGGACAACATCTGGCTCCTGGTCATCCTCTACACCTCCATGAACCTGCCGATCGCGGTGTGGATGATGCAGTCGTTCCTCGCCGAGGTACCGGTGGCGGTGATCGAGGCGGCCCAGATCGACGGCGCGAAACTACCGACGATCCTGGCCCGAGTCGTAGCCCCCATAGCCCTCCCCGGTATCGCGGCCACGGCCCTGATCTGCTTCATCTTCAGCTGGAACGAACTGCTGTTCGCCCGCGTGCTGACCGGTGTGGTCGCCGAGACGGCCCCCGTCTTCCTGACCGGCTTCATCACCAGCCAGGGCCTGTTCCTGGCCAAGGTGTGCGCCGCGTCGCTCGTCATCTCCCTGCCGGTGCTCGCCGCGGGGTTCGCCGCCCAGGACAAACTGGTCCAGGGCCTGTCCTTGGGAGCCGTCAAATGAAGGCCGCCGTCATCGAGTCCGTGGGCCGCGCCGTCGTCACCGAGGTCCCCGACCCGACGCCGGGCCCCCGCGAGGTCGTCGTCGAGGTCGCCGCCTGCGGCCTGTGCGGCACGGACCTGCACATCCTCCAGGGCGAGTTCGCGCCGAAGCTGCCGATCGTGCCCGGGCACGAGTTCGCCGGCGAGGTGGTCGGGGTCGGCGCCCAGGTCACGGAGATCTCGATCGGCGACCGCGTGGCGGTGGACCCCTCCCTCTACTGCTACGAGTGCCGCTACTGCCGTGCGGGCCACAACAACCTCTGCGAACGCTGGGCCGCGATCGGCGTCACCACGGCGGGCGGGGCCGCGCAGTACGCGGTGGCCCCGGTGGCGAACTGCGTGAAGCTGCCCGAGCACGTACGCACCCAGGACGCGGCGTTGGTGGAGCCGCTGTCGTGCGCGGTACGCGGCTACGACGTCCTGCGGTCCCGCCTGGGAGCCCATGTCCTGATCTACGGCTCCGGGACGATGGGCCTGATGATGCTGGAGCTGGCCAAGCGAACCGGCGCGGCGAGCGTGGACGTGGTGGACCTGAACGCGGCCCGACTGGAGACGGCACGCACGCTCGGCGTCTCGGGGTCGGCCGCGAACGCGGACGAGCTGGACCGGCCGCAGGGCTGGGACGTCGTCGTCGACGCGACCGGCAACGCGGCGGCCATCCAGGACGGCCTGGACCGGGTGGCCAAGGCGGGCACGTTCCTCCAGTTCGGGGTCGCCGACTACGCCACCCGCGTGACGATCGACCCGTACCGCATCTACAACCAGGAGATCACCATCACCGGTTCGATGGCGGTGCTGCACAGCTTCGAGCGGGCGGCGGAGCTGTTCGCGAACGGCGTGCTCGACCCGGAGATCTTCATCAGCGACCGGATCGAGCTGGAGCGGTATCCGCAGGCGCTGGAGCAGTTCGCGGCCGGGGTGGGCAGGAAGATCGTGGTGGTTCCGTAGTCCGCGCGAGGGGTTTCGAGCCGGAGATTTCACGGCTGGGCCAATTGGCCGCTTGGTAAGGGAACGGCAAAATGGTCTCGCTCGTTCACGAGGCATGACAGCTATGACCCCCGGCTCGAACATCCCTCTCTCCGCCGCGCGCGTGACGGTGGACGTCGCCGCCCCCGTGCGGCTCGACGTATCGGGCCTGCTGCTCACCGCCGACGGCAAGGTGCGCTCCGACGACGACTTCATCTTCTACAACCAGCCGACGGGACCGGGCGTGACGTACCGCTCGGGCGGCGGTGCGGCCCCCGACGCGATCACCGTCGACACCGCCGCCGTCCCGCCCGGCATCGAGAAGATCGTGGTCACCGCGAGCCCGGACGCCGCGGGCCAGACCTTCCAGGGCATCGAACCGACGGCCACGATCCGCAACGCGGACGACAACAGCGTCCTGGGCTCGTTCACGCCCCCGCAGCTCGGCACCGAGACGGCACTGGTGGTCGTGGAGATCTATCTCCGCAACGGCGCCTGGAAGGCCCGCGCGGTCGGCCAGGGGTACGCGAACGGCCTCGCGGGCATCGCCACGGACTTCGGCGTCTCGGTGGAGGAACCGGCACCCGCCCCGGCGGTCCAGCCCGTAGCCACACCCGCGGCCCCGCCCGCACCCCCCATGCAAACCCCCGTGACCCCGCCGGCCCCTCCCGCGCCGCCCGCCCCTCCCACTCCCCCCGCCTCCGGGAAGATCAACCTCGACAAGGGCCGCGTCAGCCTCCAGAAGAACCAGACCGTCTCCCTGGTCAAGGGCGGCCGCCCGCTGCTCTCCCAGGTCAAGATGGGCCTCGGCTGGGAGCCGGCGTACCGCGGCAAGGACATCGACCTGGACGCCTCGGTCATCGCCTACGGCCCGCAGCGCAACCACATCGACAGCTGCTACTTCGGCAAGCTGTCCATCATCAACGGCGCGATCAAGCACTCCGGCGACAACCTCACGGGCGAGGGCGGCGGTGACGACGAGGTGATCGTGGTCGACCTCGGCCGACTCCCCCAGGACGTCACCGGCCTGGTCTTCACGGTCAACTCCTTCTCCGGCCAGAAGTTCACCGAGGTCGCCAAGGCCTACTGCCGCCTGCTGGACGCCGCCACCGACGAGGAGCTGGTCCGCTTCGACCTCACCAACGCCGAGGCCCAGACCGGCGTGATGATGGCCAAGATGATCAAGCAGTTCTCCGGCGAGTGGGAAATGACGGCGATGGGCGACTTCGTGAAGTCCCGTACGGTCCGCGGCATGGTGAAGCCCGCGGCCCAGTCCCTCTGACCCGCATCCGCCCACCCTCCGAAGGGGCCGTGGCGGTACGTCGCAAGCCCGTCGCTTACGTCCGGATCGAGCAGCGGCTTCCTTGCCCGGCCCACGTCTGATCCAGCGGCGACGGGCTCGACGTACCGCCACGGCCCCGACCCACCCACCGGCGGACAGCGCACCGCCCAAGAACCCGCCACTACGGCCGCAGCCCCTCCGTCAGCAGGGACAGATACCGGCGGATCTGCTTGCCCTGACCGTTCGCCAGCTCCGAGGCCGTGGAAACCCCGTGGGCCAGCCGCAGGACCTCGATCGGCTCGATGTCGTGGCGCAGGGTCCCCTCCCGCTGCGCCGCCTCGACCAGCCGCTGCGCCGCCCCCTTCATGGAAGTGCCGCAGGCCGTGAGCGCGGCCCTGCTGCCGTCCGTGACGGCCGAGCCCAGCAGGGCCTTCATTCCGCGTACCTGGATCGTGCCGACGCACAGCTCGTAGAGCCACTCCGCCAGCGCCTCGCCCGGGGGCAGCTCCTTCGCGATCTCGTCGGCTCGCGCCCCGAGCGCCTCGATCCGGTCGACGTACGCCGCCTCCAGCAGCGCCTGCCGCGTCGGGAAGTGCCGGTACAGCGTGCCGGACCCGACGCCCGCCCGCTTGGCGATGTCGTCGAGCGACGCGCCTTCCCCGTGCTCGGCGAACGCCTCGGCCGCCACCTTCAGCAACCGCTCGTAGTTGCGCCGAGCGTCCGCGCGCATGGGCTTGACCTGCGTCATTCAGATACTCCTTGCGAACCGGGGACCCCCTCCGTATCTTAGCGAGGGTTAAACGGAGACAGTCCCCGCTTATCTCGCGGGCAGTCCGTGCTGCCCGTACGCACCTTCGTCCGGGGACGCCAGACCGGGAGAACACCGTGTCCACCTCGTCTACCCCGTCCGCACCGTCCACCACCACCGACGCTCTCTCCGCACCACCCCAACCCGCCAGGCTCGGCGCCGTCCTGTTCGTCATCGTCACCGCCTACCTGATGGTCGGCGTGGACTCCACCGTCGTCAATGTCGCACTGCCCGACATCCAGAAGGACCTGCACTTCAGCCCGACCGGCCTGTCCTGGGTGCTCAACGCGTACACCCTCACCTTCGGCGGCCTGCTCCTCCTCGGCGGCCGGGTCGGCGACATCGCGGGCCGCCGCCGCACCCTGACCATCGGCGTCCTGCTCTTCGCCGGATCCTCCCTGCTCGGCGGGCTCGCCACCGAAAGCGCCTGGCTGCTCACCGCGCGCGCCCTGCAGGGCGTCGGCGCCGCCCTCACCGCGCCCAGCACCCTCGCGCTGATCACCACGAACTTCCCCGACGGTCCGCGCCGCCACCACGCCCTGGGCATCTACGCGTCGATGGCGGGCATCGGCGCCTCCATCGGCCTCGTCCTCGGCGGCATGCTCACCTCCTGGGCGTCCTGGCGCTGGGCCCTGCTGATCAACGTACCGATCGGCATCGCGGTCTCCGTCGCCCTGCCCCGCTTCGTCACCGAGACCCCGCGCCACGCGGGCCGGTTCGACGCGGCGGGGGCACTCGCCGGCACGGCCGGGATGACCTCGCTGGTGTACGCGTTCATCCGGGTCTCGGAGGAGGGCTGGTCCGACACCCAGGCGCTGCTGGGCTTCAGTTCGGCGACGGCGCTGCTGGTGGGCTTCACGTTGATCGAGTCCCGCGCGGACCAGCCGATCATGCCGCTGCGCCTGTTCGCCAGCCGCAACCGCGCGGGCGGCTACGCGGGCGTACTGCTGCTGCCCGCGGGCATGTTCGGCGCGTTCTACTTCCTCACCCTGATCTGCCAGCAGGTCCTGGGGTACAGCCCGCTCCGCGCGGGATTCGCCTTCCTGCCCATGACCCTGGCGATGTTCACGGTCGTACGCTTCGTGCCCCGGCTGCTCGCGCGGCTCGGCGCCAAGCCGGTGCTGCTCACCGGCATGGCCCTGCTCGTCGTCGCGGCCGCGTGGCTGTGGCGACTGCGACCCGACGACGGCTACCTCGCCGGCCTGTTCGGCCCGCTGGTGCTGATGGGCCTGGGCGTCGGCCTGAGCTTCATGCCGCTCAACGCGACGATCCTCGCGGGCATCGAGCCACGGGAGGCGGGCGCCGCCTCCGGCCTGCTGCAGACCCTGCAGTGGCTCGGCGGCACCCTAGGCCTCTCCATCCTGGTCACGGTCTTCGGCACGGCGGCCCGGCACGCGCACGGCTCCCCGTCCGACATCCTCACCGAGGGTGCGGCCCGCGCGTTCGGCATCGGCTCACTGATCGCGCTGACCGCCCTGCTGGTGTCGGCGTTCGTGATCACAGACACCAGGCCGAAGCACACCGCCTGAGGAAATCCACCACCCAAAGGAGCAGACCGCTTGAAGAAACCCAGCACCTAGAACAACGCGCTGTACGCGTTCAACGCCGGCTGTCCGCCCAGGTGGGCATAGAGCACGGTGGACTCCCGCCCGATCTCCCCCCGCGCCACCAGATCCACCATCCCGGCCATCGACTTGCCTTCGTAGACGGGGTCGGTGACCATCCCCTCGGTGCGCGCCGCGAGCCGCATCGCCTCCAGCGTGGCCTCGTCCGGAATCCCGTACGTGCCCGCGTGGTACCGCTCGTCCAGCTCGACGTCCGCCTCCGTCAACTCCTTCCGTACGCCGATGAGCTGCCCGGTGCCGTGCGCGATCCGCGCGATCTGCTCACGGGTGCGGGCGGGCGCCGCCGACGCGTCGATCCCGAGGACGCGCCGCGGTCGCCCGCCCGCCTGCTCCAGGGCCGCGAACCCGGCGACCATGCCCGCCTGGGTCGACCCGGTCACCGAGCACACCACGACGGTGTCGAAGAAGACGCCCAACTCCGCCTCCTGCTCGGCCACTTCATAGGCCCATCCGGCGAACCCGAGACCGCCCAGCGGATGATCCGACGCCCCGGCCGGAATGGCGTACGGCTTGCCGCCGCCCTCCTCGACCTCCCGCAGCGCCTGCTCCCAGCTCTCCTTGAAACCGATCCCGAACCCGGCCCGCACGAGCCGTACGTCGGCGCCGGCGAGGCGGCTGATGAGGATGTTGCCGACCTTGTCGTACACGGAGTCGGGCCACTCCACCCAACTCTCCTGCACGAGCACGCACTTGAGCCCCGCGCGGGCGGCGACGGCCGCGACCTGGCGGGTGTGGTTGGACTGCACGCCACCGATCGAGACGAGGGTGTCGCAGCCCTGGGCCAGCGCGTCGGCGACGAGGTACTCCAGCTTGCGGGTCTTGTTCCCGCCGTAGGCGACACCGGAGTTGCAGTCCTCCCGCTTGGCCCACAGGGAGGCACCGCCGAGGTGCTCGGTCAGGCGCTCCAGCGGATGCACGGGCGAGGGCCCGAAGAGCAGGGGGTAACGCTCGTACGAGGAAAGGGACATGGGTCCTCCCGCATCAGGGTTCGACATCGGCCAGGTCTTCGAGCGCGCCCCAGATCTCCGCGGTGACGCGGACGGCGCCGGCCACGTCCCGTTCGGCGCAGGCGTCGATCAGCTCGTCGTGCAGGCCCGCCGAACGGCAGTTGCCGCCCTCACCGAAGCGGCGCCGTTCCAGACGGCGGATCAGCGGGGTGTAGCGGGCGACGGTGGCAGCTGCGGCACGATTGCCGCTCACCCGTACCAATACGTCGTGCAACTCGTCGTCGGCCATCAAAGCGGCGTCCACGTCACCGGCGCGCACAGCGTCCGCGAAGCGCACGTTGGCCTCGCGCATCACCTCGATGTGCGGCGCTTGGAGCCGGGGCACCGCCGTGCGCGCGGCCAGCTCGTGCATGGCGCCGACCACGGCCGCCGCGTCCCGTACATCAGCGGCCACCAGGGGGGTCACCCGCGTGTAGCTCTGCGGCTTGGACTCCAGCAGCCCCTCGTCGACCAGCCGGGAGAAGGCCTCGCGCACCGGCGCACGCGACAGCCCGAGCAGCTCGGCGAGCCCGGCGTCGCGCACCACCGCGCCCGGCGCGAGCTCACCGGCCACGATGGCGTCCCGTATCGCTTCGTACGCGCGGTCCCTCAGCAGGGTCCGGCGCACGGGTCGTATCGCCTCCATGAACTGAAATGTTAGATATCAGTTCCCGTTCCGCACAAGAGTGCGGCCCGTACCGAAGTACGGGCCGCTCTCACGCGCGCTCGGCTATCCGGCCCACGGCCAGTCGGCGTCGCGCGCCGACTCCAGCAGGGGAACCATCCGGAAAGCCGCGTCCGAGAGGCCCCCGAAGGTGTGCCGGTTGGCCTTCCCGGAGGGGCCGTGGCCCGCCCGGTAGCCGGCCAGGTTCCAGGTGTAGACCGGGACGTGCGCCGGGACCTGCTCGGTCGGGTCGCCGTAGTGGCTGTAGGTGGCCTGCTCGTCGGTGACGATGAGCACCCGGTCGTGCTTCCTGTAGTGCGCGCGCACCGCCTCGCTCGTGTTGGTGCCGCCGAGGTCGCCGAAGCGCTCCAGCACCTTCAGCACCGACTCGCCCTTCGTGAACTTCACCCGGTTGCTGCTCGTGCCGAACTCGACGAGATCCGCGTCCGCCGCCCGCAGCGCGAGCGCCGTTCCGAAGATCGCCGCCGCGTCGGCCCGGTTGAGCTCCGAGCGCTCCGACAGCCGCGAGTAGAACATCGACCCGGACCGGTCGACGAGCACGAGCGTGCGTCCGGGCAGCGCCGGCACGTTCGCCAGCGAGTGGCCGAGCGCCTGCTCCAGCGGGTACGACCAGCGCAGCGAGGGCGCGTGCTGGTACGCGGCGAGGTAGCGGAAGGGGAACTGCCGCGAGCGCGCCACCTCCGCCGGGTCGCTGATCCTGGCGGCGACCTGAGCCGCCACCTCGTCGCTCACTCCCGCCTCGTCGAAGTTCCGCAGGTTGCGTACGAGTGCCATCGCGCCCATGGACGGGATGACGGCCTCCCAGGCCGCCTTGTCCATCGGGCCCTGCAGCCAGCCGGCCAGCGCCTCCCACGTCATCCCCGCCTCCGCGAGGCGCCGCGCACCGTGCGCGCCGGTCACGACCTTGCGCCGCTTGGCGGGCCGCAGCGCCATCAGGTCACGGTGAGCCACCACGACGGGCAGCGACTTGGGCACCACGGCCGTGTCCGGGTGGTGCCGCCGGTCGAGGGCGTACTGGAACAGGTCGCCCTGCCACGGCTTCGCCGGATCGGGCGCCGCGTGCACCAGGTTGAGGATGTCGCCGAAGCGGTAGCCCTTGCCCGCCGTGTCGTACTTCAGCAGCGACTTCTCGCCGTAGAGCCGGCGTACGGCGTCGGCGATGCCCCGCTTGACGGGCTTGGGCACGTTGCGGCCGTACCGGGAGGTCCAGTAGGCGAGCAGCTCGCCGGGCTCCTCGGGGCGGCGCAGCACGGAGGCGATGACCTGGCGGTTGGCGGGGCCGTCGGTGGCGCCCGCGTCGAGGCGTGCCTTCACGTACTCGGCGGCGCCCACGAGCGAGGCCGTCCGCAGGTTGCCCTCGCCGCGCAGCCAACCCAGCAGGGCGGCCGTCCACGAGGGGTCGGCGACGGCGAGCTCGCGCACGAGGGCGGCGAACCGGTCGTCGCGGGCCTCGCCGGTCTCGTAGAAAGTGTTCTGCGAGACGAAGTTGGCGATGGCCAGCAGAAAGAGCTCGGAGCGCGCGTCGCGCTCCTGGCCGCGGCCGCCCTGGTGCGTGCGCAGCACGCGGCCGGTGGACGTCACGCGGGAGGTCGGCTGCGCCTTCGCCGCACGGGTGTTGAAGCGTGCCATGGTGAATTCCCCCGAATTCATGAGTATTTCGGAGGGAGGCACAGCAAATGGAGGGGGCCCGAGATCAGGAGTCGGCGACGGTTCCTATTCACCCGGCGCGTCTGCCAGTTCCGCCACATCGACCCGGAGTCGATGACGGGATTCGAACCCGCAACATACCGTGTCCCGAAGTATCCGCTGCCTGCGCACCGGGCACCCACCATGAGCTGCGCCTCCCGAGGTCAAGTCGGCGGCGGCGTGGATTCTTTGAGAGAGAAGTAGCCGCAGCCCGCGCACCGGGAGGTGCATGAAGTTGTGGTGTCCAGAGTTCAAGGCCGGCGGAACCGACGTAGGTGCTCTAACCCCTGAGCTACACCGGCGCGTTGTACCGGTGGCGGGACTCGAACCCGCGGCCGCCCCATTATCAGTGGAAGTAGGTCCTGCCTTCGCACCTGGACATGCATCACTTTAGGAGGGCGGCCGCGGTTCGAGCCATTGAATTAACTACCCGCGCTTCTGGCGCTTCCAGGGGCCGGTGATGGCGAGCATGATGCCGGGCTCCTGGATGTTGGCGAAGAGGGTCCTGCCGTCGGGCGAGAAGGTGACGCCGGTGAACTCGCTGTAGGCCGGCTCGGCTTCGGTCCCGATGTTCAGTTCGTTGCGGGCGATCGGGTAGGTACGGCCGCTGTCGGTGGCGCCGAAGAGGTGCTGGACGCCCTCGCCGTCCTCGGCGATG
This sequence comes from Streptomyces sp. GbtcB7, assembly GCF_019091445.1. Lineage (NCBI taxonomy): Bacteria > Bacillati > Actinomycetota > Actinomycetes > Kitasatosporales > Streptomycetaceae > Streptomyces > Streptomyces sp. GbtcB7. The sequence continues at coordinate 33,913 of NZ_JAGXJM010000026.1, read as the reverse complement.
ACGAGGCCGCCGTAGGGGGAGACGGTGATGTTGTCGGGGCCGTCGAAGGCGCCGTCCTTGGACGGGTCGGGGTTCACGCCGAGCAGGACCTTGAGGGTCAGGGTGCGGCGCTTGGGGTCGTAGAACCAGACGGCGCCGTCGTGCTGGACGGGGCTCTCCTCACGGGCGTACGAGGAGACGATGTACGTGCCGCCGTCGCCCCACCACATGCCTTCGAGCTTCCGGGCGCGGGTGACCTGGCCGTCGGTGAACTGCTTGCGGACGGAGACGGTCTTCGCGTCACGGTCCGGGACGTCGACCCAGTCCACGCCGTACACCGTGCCGATCTTCGTGGCGCGGGAGAGGTCGTCGATGAACCGGCCGCCGGAGTCGAAGCACTTGAAGGCCTGGAGGGCGCCGGCGTCGTCGGCGAGGGTGGCGAGCTGTCCGTGGCCGTGCTCGAAGCCCTGCGGGGGCGTCCAGCGGTAGAGGAGGCCGTTGGGGCCCGAGGCGTCCTCGGTGAGGTAGAGGCGGCCGCGCTTGGGGTCGACGACGACGGCCTCGTGGGCGTACCGGCCGAGCGCCTTGATCGGCTTGGGGTTCCGGTTGCGGCGGCGGTCGACGGGGTCGACCTCGAAGACGTAACCGTGGTCCTTGGTCATGCCGTTCTGGCCGGCCTTGTCCTCGGTCTCCTCGCAGGTGAGCCAGGTGCCCCAAGGGGTGTTGCCGCCCGCGCAGTTGGTGGAGGTGCCCGCGACGCCGACCCACTCGGCGACCTTGTCGTGGCGCACCTCGACGACCGTGCAGCCGCCGGACGCGGCCGGGTCGTAGACCAGGCCCTCGGTGAGCGGCACGGGGTACTTCCAGCCGGCGCGGGGGCCCTTGAGCTCGTGGTTGTTGACGAGGAGGGTGGCGCCGCGCGGCCCGTCGAAGGTGGAGGTGCCGTCGTGGTTGGACGGCGTGAACTCGCCCGAGTCCAGCTTGGTACGGCCGCTGTAGGTGATGACGCGGTAGGAGAATCCGGCGGGCAGCGCGAGCAGGCCCTTCGGGTCCGGGACCAGCGGTCCGTAGCCGACTCCGCCGTGCCGGTCCGTCGGCTTGCCGTCCTCCCCCACGCTCTCGGTGTCGGTGGACGCGAGGGCGTTCGGAGCGGTGGCGAGGGCGCCGACACTGCCGGCCAGGACGATACCGGCGCCGGTCAGCGCGGATCGACCGGCGAAGTCCCTGCGGGTGAGCGACATGGGTGTCTCCCGTGACGGTGGAGGATGACCGTGGAGGGTGGCCGAGGGCATTGCGGCCACACCGTCCCGCCCACGCCTGAACGCCGGTTGAACACCGGGCGACTTCACCGCACTCGGTTCCATGAATCCGTAAGGACTCAGCCACAGGGACCAAAAGTCCTCCGGACGGGGGAACGGGCCGGCCCCTCCGGAACCGGGAACGAGCGCCCCTCCCGGGGCCGGGGAACGAGCGCCCGCTCGGGGCCAGGGAACGAGCGCCCGCTCGGGGCTGGGGATCGGGCGCCCCCCGAGGCCGAGGAATAGGCGAAGCCCCCCCCGCGGCCAGGGAAGCGCCCCTCCCGAGGCTGGGGATCGGTCGAAGCCCCCCGAGGTCGAGGAATGGGCGAAGCCCCACCGAGGCCGAGGAACGGGCGCCCCCTCGGGGCTGAGGATCGGGCGAAACCCCACCGGGGCCGGGGAAGCGCGCCCCTCCCGAGACTGGAGAACGGGCGAAACCCTTCGGGGCCGAGGAACGAGCACCCCCTCGGGACCGGGGAACGGGCGAAACCCCACCGGGGCCGAGGAATAGGCGAAGCCCCCCGAGGCCGAGGAAGCGCCCCTGCCGGGACTGGAGAACGGGCGAAACCTCCCGAGGCCGAGGAATGGGCGAAGCCCCACCGGGGCCGAGGAACGGACGCCACTCCCGGGGCCGGGGAACGAGCGCCCCCTCGGGACCGGGGGACAGGCGAAACCCCGCCCGGGCCGGGGAAGCGCCCCTCCCGAGGCCCGAGAACGGGCGAAGCCCGTCGGGGCCGCGGAACGAGCGCCCCTCGGGGCCGGGGGGCAAGGGCCCCCGCGACCGGTCCCGGCCCGCTCAACCCCCTTGTTGTGAGCGTGCCTTGAACGCGGCCTTGCGGGCCTCCTTGGCGACCTTCTTGTCGGGGTGGAGGCGGCCCATCGCCTCCAGGACGTCCGGGGTAGCCGGGTGGTCGACGCGCCAGGCCGCGGCGAAGAAGCCGCCGTGCTGCTGGGCGAGGCCCTCGACCAGCCCCTGCAGCTCGGCGGAGTTGCCCTCGGCGGCGAGCTGCGCGGCGATCGTGTCGATGGTGAGCCAGAAGATCATCGCCTCGGACGGCGGGGGCACATCGGCGGCGCCGTGTTCGGAGAGCCAGACCCGGGCGAGTCCGCCCAGTTCGGCGTCGTCGAGGACCTCGCGCAGCGCGGGCTCGGCCGCCAGGCCGACGAGCGAGAGCGCCTGCTGACAGTGCAGCCGGCGCAGCGGCGCCCCGGCGTCACCACCGCGCGCCGCGGCGAGCAACTCCCGTGCGGCGGCCAGGGGTTCACGCCGGGCGAGCCACTGCTCGGTCTCTGCCCGGGCGGCGGTCGGCGGGAAGGCGGCGGTGCCGTCCAGCAGCGCGTCCGCGCCCTTGTCCGCCAGGTCGCCCACCGCGGGGGCGGTGAGGCCGGACTCCAGCAGCCGCGCCCGCAGCCCGTACAGGCCGAGCGGTGTCAGCCGTACCATCCCGTACCGCGACACGTCGGCCTCGTCGGCGGCGGCCGAGGACTCCTCGTCGGTGTCCGCCATCAGTGTCTCGTCGACCGGCTGGAAGTCGACGAGGCCGACGGGTTCGAGCAGCCGGAACTGGTCGTCGAGCCGCATCATCGCGTCCGACACCTGCTCCAGTACGTCGTTGGTCGGCTCCCCCATGTCGTCCGGCACGATCATGGACGCGGCGAGGGCCGGCAGCGGTACGGGGCTTTCGCCGGCCCCGCCCTCGCTCACGGTCAGCAGGTACAGATTGCCGAGCACTCCGTCCAGGAACTCGGCCTCGGCCTCGGGGTCCCAGTCCAGCGAGGAGAAGTCGATCTCCCCGCCGCCGTCCATCGCGTCGACGAGGTCGTCGAGGTCGGGCACGCTCGCGTCGGCCAGAACGGTCTCCAGGGCGGTGAGCCACACCCCGAGGACGTCCTGCGGCGCTCCGGAGGTGAGCAGCGCGAGGTCCGCGCCCGCGGCGACCGTGCCCTCCTCCTCGTCCACGATCTCGACGAGCCCGGTGTCGACGGCCACCCGCCAGGCCTCACTGGCCGTCGCCGCCGCGTCGTCGCCGGTGAGCCCGAGCGCGTCGGCCGCCCCGGGAAGCTGTTCCTCGACGAGTTCGCCCCCGGCGCCGACCCGCGTGTCCGGGCCGGCCCAGCGGGCCAGCCGTGCGGCGCGGGAGAGCAGCGGTGTGGCGAGCGCGTCCCGCGCCAGCTCCGCTTCGGAAGTCAGCCGCACCGGCGGCAAGGGGGAGCTCTCTGACATCGGCTGGGTTCTCCTCCGAACAATCAGGACCCGAACAGCGGGATCGAACGGCCCGAACGAGCGGAACCGGGCGACCCGACCGGCGGGACCGACCAAGCATGACAAGCAGGAAACGCAGTACAAGCAGAACAAGCATGACGAGCGGAACAAGCGTGACATCCACCGGGGTCCGGCAGAACGCCCACCGAGCCCGTAAGGACATCGCCCCGCAGGACATCCGGCGCGCCCGCGAACCGCCTCCGGACCCGAGGATCCGGACGCCACACCGGAAAGCCGTGTCGACGGCTCAGCCTAGACGGATTTCCACCCATGCCGCCCGGTTCATGTCCCTGTCAGGAGTTGTACATCACTCCATCCTTGACAACTCCCCTTCCCACACACGAGATTGACGCGCGTAGAAGTTCAAAGAGGCACCCGTCTCACCAGCTTCTACGCGCGTCACCGACCCGCACACAGGTCGCGCTACCACCACACGCTCCACCCTCGTCCCGGCGCTCATGTAAGTCCCCGGAGGGATTCCCTTGCCGAGCAAGAGAACCGCGCGCATCGGCGCGCTGACCGTAGCCGCGGTCTGTTCCACCGTCTCCGCCGTGGTGCTGACCGCACCCGCCCACGCGGACACCGTCCACATCCACGACATCCAGGGCACCACCCGGACGTCCCCCTACGCGGGCCAGAAGGTCACGGACGTGGCGGGCATCGTCACGGCCCTGCGGACCTACGGTTCGTCCCGGGGTTTCTGGATCCAGGACCCGACCCCGGACAACGACCCGGCCACCAGTGAGGGCGTCTTCGTCTTCACCAGCTCCACCCCGAAGGTCGCCGTCGGCGACTCGGTCACCGTCACGGGCACCGTCTCGGAGTACGTGCCCGGCGGCGCCTCCTCCGGCAACCAGTCGCTGACGGAGATCACCAAGCCGACGATCACGGTGCTGTCGTCCGGCAACGCGGTCCCCGCGCCCACGGTCATCGACAGCCGTTCCGTGCCGGCCGCCTACACCCCCGCCGGCGACACGGCCGCGAGCGGCTCGATCAACGCGCTCACCCTGGAGCCGACGAAGTACGCCCTGGACTACTACGAGTCCCTCGAGGGCATGAACGTCCAGGTCGCCGACACCCGCGTGGTCACCGCCACCGACCCGTACAGCGAGCTGTGGGTCACGGTGAAGCCGCACGAGAACGTCACCCGCCGCGGCGGCACGATCTACGGCGCGTACACCTCGCAGAACACCGGACGCCTGCAGATCCAGTCCCTCGGCTCGACCGCCGACTTCCCCGTCGCGAACGTCGGCGACAAGCTCGCCGGCACCACCGCGGGCCCGCTCGACTACAACCAGTTCGGCGGCTACACGCTCGTCGCGAGCCAGTTGGGCACCCTGGAGAAGGGCGACCTGAAGCGCGAGACGACCCGCAAGCAGTCGCGGAGCGAGCTGGCCGTGGCGACGTACAACGTCGAGAACCTGGACCCGGGCGACGGCACGTTCGCCGCCCACGCGGCCGCGATCGTGAACAACCTCCAGTCGCCCGACATCGTGTCCCTGGAGGAGATCCAGGACAACAACGGCGCCACGGACGACGGCACGGTCGCCGCCGACCAGACGGTGAACAAGCTGATCGACGCGATCGTCGCGGCGGGCGGCCCGAAGTACGACTGGCGTTCCATAGACCCGGTCAACGACAAGGACGGCGGCGAGCCCGGCGGCAACATCCGCCAGGTCTTCCTCTTCAACCCGGAGCGGGTCTCCTTCACGGACCGCGCGGGCGGCGACTCGACGACCGCCGTCGGTGTCACCAAGGTGCACGGCAAGGCCCAGCTGACGGCCTCCCCCGGCCGCATCGACCCGGCCAACACGGCCTGGACGTCCAGCCGCAAGCCGCTGGCCGGCGAGTTCGTCTTCCGTGGCAAGACGGTCTTCGTCATCGCCAACCACCTCAACTCCAAGGGCGGTGACCAGGGTCTGACCGCGCAGTACCAGCCCCCGGCCCGCAGCTCGGAGACCCAGCGTCATCTGCAGGCGACGGCGGTGAACTCCTTCGTCAACGAGATCCTCAAGGCGCAGAAGAACGCCGACGTGCTCGCCCTCGGCGACATGAACGACTTCGAGTTCTCGGACACCACCAAGATCCTCGAGGGTGACGGCGAGCTCTGGTCGGCGATCAAGTCGCTGCCGAAGAGCGAGCGTTACACGTACGACTACCAGGGCAACCAGCAGGTCCTGGACCAGATCCTGGTCAGCCCGTCGATTCGCGAGGGCTGCGACCTCGACTACGACAGCGTGCACGTCAACTCGGAGTTCTCCGACCAGATCAGCGACCACGACCCGCAGGTACTGCGGTTCCGGCCGTAGGCCTGTAGGGGCTGTGGATGAGGCCACAGCCCCGAAAAGGGAAGAGCCCGGCCCCGTCGTCCGGGGGGCCGGGCTCTTCCCTTGCCCGATGTCAGGCGGCGAACGTCTCGTTCAGCCAGCCCTTCCAGGCGGTCTCGTTGTGCTTGGCGTCGGCGTCGGACGCGAAGTCGTGGACGCTCATGCCGACGGGGGCGCCCCAGTGGTTGCGCCCGAAGAAGCGGATGAGGGCGTTGTCGGTGCGCAGCCCGATGAAGTACGGGTTGCGGTAGTCGACCACGGCGTCGAGGAGCTGCCCCTCGGGTCCCCGGGCCCGCACCCGCGCGCCCTCGGCCGTGTCGTCCGCGAGGCCGAGCGCCCGCCCGACGGCGGCGAAGGCGTCGGACGCCGTGGACGCGCCGGGCCCGTCGAAGGTGGCGAAGGCGACCGGGCGCCCCGCGAAGTGCGTCACGTACTGGCGCAGGGTGTGCAGATAGAAGTCCGTGTGCTTGCTCGCGCCGTCGTACTGGTTGTCCCAGTCCTCGACGAAGATGCCGCTGTGCACGTACCGCACCCAGGACCGGCGGCCGTCGTCGCGCGGCTCGATGGTCTCGTCGATCTGGTTGAGGGTCTGCTGGGAGATGCCCTCGACGTCCTCGACCAGGCTGGTGAGACGGTGCGGCGGGTCCCAGTTGGTGAGCGTGGAGCCGAACGGCCCGGTCCCGCCCTGACGCGGCTCGAACTCCATCGGCCACAGCCAGCCGCCGGTACCGGTGGTGATCGCCTCCCACATCTGCTCCGGGGTGGCGTCGACCTCGAACTCGCGGGCGATCTCGAATTCCTTGGACATGGTGGTGGTTCTCCTGTGGTTCAGTCCTGGCCGGGCGGGGTCGAGTCCACCGCGATGGCTTCCGGCTCGGCGGTGACTTCCGGCTTGGCGATGGCTTCCGGCTTGAGCGTCGGGTGGACGGCGACGACGATCCGGTGGTCGCGCCCGCCCTCCGCGTTCCCGTCGTGGTACTTGCGGATGAGCGCGCCGACCCCTTGCGTCAGCTCCTCGATGAACGCGGCGCGGTCGGCGGCGGAGGCGAAGGTCACCTCACCGTCGAGCGCGTAGGTCGCGAGCCGCTTGCGGGCCTTCGCCGCGCCGGTGATCAGCGCCCCCACGTCCCGGACCAGCCGGGCACCGACGGCGAGCAGCCAGCGGGCCGAGAGCTGGTCCCGGAAGCGGTCCGGGTCGGGCTGCACGGCGGCGAGGGCGAGCGGCGAGATGACGTACGACGCCGCCGTCGCGCGCATCAGCCGCTCGGTGACATTGCCCTTGCGGCGCTCGCCCGCGAGCTCGACCAGGCCGTGCCGCTCCAGCGCCTTCAGGTGGTAGTTCACCTTCTGCCGCGGCAGTCCGACCTTTCCGGCCAGCATGGCGGCCGACGCGGGTCCGGCGGCCAGCTCGGCCAGCAGCCGGGCCCGTATGGGGTCAAGCGAGACGGCGGCCGCCTCGGCGTCCTCGATCACGGTCACGTCCAACATGACTCCACCGTCTCACCGAACATTTTTTTTGTCCAGACGGGTCGAGTTGTCGGAGAAGTCGAGTTGCCGGCGAAGGGGACTCAGCCCTGCGGCCCACCCTCGTCGAGACGTGCCAGTTGGGTCTGGAACCAGTCCAGCCGGGCCTGCAGCAGTGCCGCCTCGGCCACGAGTTCGGACACCCCGAGCCCGGCGGGCAGATCCCCGACCACGGCCCCGCTCCCGGCGCGGACCCGCAGCCCGTCACCGGCCAGCCGCGCGAACCCCGCCAACGACAGGGACGTACGACCGCGTACACAGCCCGCGCAGGCCGCCGCGAGGGCGCGCCAGCCGGGGCGCCCCCAGCCCGCGTCCGCGAGCGCGGCGGCCACCGCACCGCAGGCGCAGGGACCGACCGTCGCGCTCCGCACCCGCTGGCGGGCGTAGCGGAACCCCTGTTCGAAGCGGATGTAGGCGCCGAGGACGGAGACCTCCAGGAGGACGGCCGCCCGGTGCTCGGCGGTGCAGAGCATGGCCTCGGCCGTGGCCGAGTCGTGCACGCAGTGGAAGCCGCAGTCGCAGCGGCGGTGTGGCGCCCGGTGCCGCAGCCCGTAGACGCAGCGCGCCTCGTCCAGCACTCCGTACGGCACCGCGCCGCCCAGCGAGACGCCGGTGAACCCGGCCCGGGTGCCGTCCTGGGACAGCACCGGGTGGGCGATCTTGTATCCGGTCGGCGGCTCCGTCGGGCGTTCCTCGGGGAGCCGCAGCCTCATCGGGCGACCGGGACCTCTTCGGGCACGGACGCCTCCAGCTCCTCGATTTCCTCGGGAAGTTGGAGATTGTCTTCGTCCGCGCGAGTCCGCTCTTCCGCGACTCCGGTGGCGAGTGCCTTGCCCAGCCTCATGACGCCTCCCGCGATCTGCCGTCGACTTCCGTCCCCGCCATGGTGACCCATGAGGGGCCGGGTTGGCACCAGGGCCTCGCGAAAGCGGCGACCTGATAGCAACGCTTTCCTTTACCTCGTAGAAGAATTAAGTGGAGCTTCACAGTGGAGCTGCCGAGACTACTCGTATGACGACCTCAGCCCCCTCCCCCCCTCCCCCCGCTTCTTCCCCCACCCCTCCCTTCGGCCGTGCGCTCTGCGCGATGGTCACGCCCTTCACCGAGGCGGGCGCGCTCGACCTCGACGGGGCGGCGTGGCTCGCCGACCGGCTGGTCCGCGCGGGCTGCGACGGCCTGGTCCTGTCCGGCACCACGGGCGAGTCCCCGACCACGACCGACGCCGAGAAGTCCGCGCTCGTACGCGCCGTGCGCGAGGCGGTCGGCGACCGGGCCGCGATCGTCGCGGGCGTCGGCACCGCCGACACGCGGCACACCGTCGAACTGGCCCTGGCGGCCGAAAAGGCGGGCGCGGACGGCCTGTTGGTCGTGACGCCGTACTACAGCAGGCCTCCGCAGGACGCCGTCGAGGCCCACTTCCGGGAGATCGCCGACGCCACCGGACTGCCGCTCACGCTGTACGACATTCCCGGCCGCACCGGCACCCGCATCGAGCCCGACACCCTGATCCGGCTCGCCGAGCACCCCCGGATCGTCGCCGTCAAGGACTGCGCGTACGACCTCCTCGGCACCCAGAAGGTGCTGGCCCGCACGGAGTTGGCGTACTACGCGGGCTGCGACGAGCAGGTGCTCGCGCTGCGGGCGGTCGGCGGGACCGGCTACATCAGCACGGTGGCGAACGCCGCCCCGGGCTCCTTCCGCGCGATCCTCGACGCGTTCGAGGCGGGGGACACGGCGGAGGCGGCCCGTCGGCAACAACGCGCTGTCCCGCTCATCGAGTTGATGATGTCGTCGGGCCTGCCCGGCACGGTCACGGCCAAGGCCCTGCTCGGCCGGCTCGGCCTGCCCGCGGGTCCGGTCCGCCCGCCGCTGCGGCCCGCCGGCCGGGAGGTGACCGACGGACTGCTGGCGGCGTACGAGGAGTTGACGGCCGCCTGATCAGCGCCTGGCGAAGACCGGTGTCCAGCGCCCGGCCGCGCCGTCCCGGCCGCCCCGGAATCCGCTCAGCGGTACCTCCTTGTCGCTGCCCAGGGCGACGACCACGAGCCGGTTGTGGAACTCGTTCGAGCCCGGCGTGATGTCCCACGCGATCAGGCGCTTGTCGTCGACCCAGGCGAGCAGTTCCTGCCCGCGTACGGTCGTGATCCGCCCGCCGGTGACGGGGTCCAGGATCGCGGAGGCGGTGTTCTCCGCGCCGCCCGCGAAGTCGCCCGCGGCGCGCCTGCCGTCCGGGGACAGCCGCGCGTCGACGTACCAGGGCAGGTGCTTCTCGTTCGCGGGTGCCTGAACCTGGTGGCCCCGGAAGTCGTAGAAGTACTGGCCCGGTGTCGTGGTGAACCCGGTGTAGACCAGCTTTCCGTCGTGGCTGAAGCCGAAGTCCTGGCGGTCGTTGAGGCCGCTGCCGTCGCCGGGCGACACCTCGTTCCAGGACGCCGCCTCACCGGAAGCGACATCGACGACGTAGAAGCCGGTCCGGCCCGGCTCCTGGAAGTTCGGCCAGGGGCTGCCCTGACCGTCCTTCGGCGTGACATGCAGATCGGGGTTCTTCTTGTAGGTCGTCGCGACGAGTTTGCGGCCGTCGGGCGAGAACGCGACCGCTCCGACGGTGTGGTCGACCGGAATCCAGCGTTCCACCTTGCCGGTGAGCAGGTTGAGCAGACCGATCCGCTTGGCGGGCAGTGTCCGCTCCAGGACGGCGGCGGTCCGCAGGCCGGGGGCGACCGCCACGAACGACCACTTCGTCTTCTCGTACGTACGGGTGCGCGCGTCGAGGAGCCAGTACGTACGGACGCCGACGTGGTGCGTGGCCGACAACTTGACGTTCGTCTCCGTGTAGTACGCGGCCAGCGCGACTCCCCCGGCCGCGATCAGGTCGCGCGGTGGGGTCTGGCCGGGGTGGGCGATGATGTCGTTCTCGTTCAGGACGTTCGCCGGGCGCACGTCGTCCTTGCCGGTGCCCAGCACGGGCATCGCGACGGCGACGGCGACCGCGGCGGCGGTGGCCACGGCGGCGGACGCGATCGTGCGGGTCCGGCGGCGCCGTCGGACGGCCAGTACCCGGTCGGCGAAGTCCACGGGCGGCGGGGCGAGGTCCGCGACCTGCTCGTGGAAGGAGTCTCGGACGAGGTCGTCGACGTTCACGGGCGCACCTCCAGCGGTGAGAAGTCACGGGACGACGGCCGCTCGTCGTCGCCCCGGCCGAGTGCGGCCAGTTCGGGGGCGAGGGTGCGCAGCCGGGCGAGCGAGCGGTGGGTGGTGGACCGTACGGTTCCGACGGAGCAGCCGAGGAGGCGGGCCACGTCGGCCTCGGGCAGGTCCTCGAAATAGCGCAGGACGAGCACGGTGCGCTGCCGGGCGGTGAGCCGGGCCAGCGCCCCCCGCATCACGACCCGCAACTCCGCGGCGGACGAGGCGTCCGCGTCGTGGAACCCGCCCTCGGGCGGCTCGGCGACGCTCAACTCGCGCCGGGGCCACTTCAGCCGCCAGCGGCTCACCTGCTGGCGGTACAGGACCTGCCGTACGTACGCCTCGGGTTCGTCGATCCGGTGCCATCGCCCCGCGGTCTTGATCAGGGCGTTCTGCAGCAGATCCTCGGCGGCGTGCCGGTCGCCGCCGCTGAGCAGCACGGCCGTCCTCAACAGCGTGGACGACCGATTCGCCACGAACTCCCGGAAGCTCTTCTGCGCTTCGGCATCCATCGTCACCTACGTCTTCCCCGAGGGTCTGCTCCGACGGCCCTGACGGCCCGCCCCTGTATCCCCTTGTGACGCGTGTGACCGCCCGCCGCTATGCCCCGGGGCCACGATCAATTCCACGGCGGACGACAAAAGACGACGGCAAAAGAAAGAGGCAAGGAAGTGATGACCCACTCCTTGCCACTTTCAACTTATAGCGCACCGGGGGGCTTGCGGCAAGGCCCCCGTCGTGCCGCAGAATCTCCGGCCGAGGCCGGAATCTGCGGAACGGGGAGTCGCGAAGTGCGGGTGCTGTTGTCGACGTGGGGATCGCGCGGGGACGCCGAACCGCTGGCGGGACTGGCGATGGGGTTGCGGGAACTCGGCGCGGACGTGCGGGTGTGCGCGCCGCCGGACGAGGGGTTCGTGGCGCTGCCGGCTCGGGTCGGCGTGCCGCTCGTGCCGCTCGGCCCGTCGGTGCGCTCGGTGGTGACCGGCGAGAGCCCGCCGTCGGCAGCGACCGCGTTCCGGCTCGCGCCCGAGCTGGTCGCCGCGAGGTACAAGACGCTCACCGCGGCGGCCGAGGGGTGTGACGCGCTGGCGGCGACCGGTCTGATGCCGGCCGACGCGCGCTCGGCGGCCGAGAAACTGGGCCTCCGCCACGTGTTCACGTGCTTCCATCCGTTCGGCGACGGCCGCCCGGGCCGGCGCGCCCCAGGTGGTCGTACCCCAGATCGTGGACCAGCCGTACTGGGCCGCACAGGTCGCCGAGTTGGGCATCGGCGTGGCCCACGACGGTCCGGCTCCGACCTTCGAGTCCCTGTCGGCCGCGCTCAGGACGGTTCTGGCCCCGAGACCCGCGCACGAGCGAGGCCGTGGCCGCCACGATCCGCACCGACGGGGCGACGGGGGCCGCGAAGCTTCTCCTCGACATGATCGACGTGATCGGCATGACCGGCCGGGAAAAGCCGCGCATGTCCGCATGAGCCACACGGGACCGCCCTGTCAGGACCCCGCACACGACAACCCGCACACACCGGTCCGGACGCCTTGCCGCGCGCAAGGGTCACGAGCGACCTCACCTTCGCAGGATTCGGAGCCAACGACGTGAACCCCCTGACCACCAGCGCGTTCGACCTTCCCGACCGTCTCTCCGCCAAGGCCGACCCGACGCTGATCGCCGGCGACGAGCGGCACTTCGCGGCTCTCGCGGAGTGCTTGGAGGAGTCGATCGCCGAGCTGACCGAACGCCTCGACGCCGCGCGCAGGGCGCCCGGCGGCCTCGGCCAGCAGGCGATGGACCGGGACATCGAGATCCACCGGCTGACCGCTCGCCTGCGCGCACTGCGTCGCTTCGGTCTGGACCTGTGCCTGGGGCACATGGTCGGCGCGGACAGCCCCGAGCCCGTGTACGTCGGACGACTCGGCCTTACGGACAGCACGGGTCGTCGGCTGCTGCTCGACTGGCGCTCCCCCGCCGCCGAGCCGTTCTTCGGAGCCACCCACGCCAACCCGATGGGGCTGGCGAGCCGCCGCAGGTATCGCTGGACGCGCGGCCGGATCGGCGACTACTGGGACGAGGTGTTCACCTCGGACGGGTTCGCCGGGCACGCCGCGCTCGACGACCAGTCCGCCTTCATCGCCAGCCTGGGCGGCGACCGGTCGGGGCGGATGCGCGACGTGCTCGGCACCATCCAGGCCGACCAGGACGCCATCATCCGCGCGGGATCACGCGGCGCTCTCGTCGTCGACGGCGGCCCGGGTACGGGCAAGACGGTCGTCGCCCTGCACCGCTCCGCCTACCTCCTCCACTCCGACCCGCGCCTCGGTCACCGCCGGGGCGGCGTGCTGTTCGTCGGTCCGCACCGGCCCTACCTGGCGTACGTCGCCGACGTCCTGCCCAGCCTCGGAGAGGAGGGCGTGCAGACCTGCGTCCTGCGGGACCTCGTCACCGAGGGGGCCGCGGCGACGATCGAGGCCGACCCGGACGTGGCCGCCCTGAAGTCGTCCGCGAACCTGGTGAAGGCGATCGAGACGGCCGTCAGGTTCTACGAGGAGCCGCCCACCAAGGGCATGACGGTCACGACCCACTGGTCCGACATCTGGCTGAGCGCCGACGACTGGGCCATGGCGTTCGAAGCGGCGGAACCCGGTACTCCGCACAACGAGGCCCGCGACCAGGTCTGGGAGGAGCTGCTCACGATCCTGGTGGACAGGCACGACGACGCCTCGGCACATGACGACGACGTCTCGGCCGACCTGCTCCGCACGTCGCTGCGGCGGAACAGGGAGCTGCTCCTGGCCTTCAACCGCGCCTGGCCGCTGCTCGAAGCGGCCGACCTCGTCTCAGATCTGTGGTCGGTACCCGCCTACCTGCGCAAGTGCGCACCCTGGCTCGGCCCCGACGAGGTCCGGACACTGCAGCGCGAGGACGCCCAGGCCTGGACGGTGTCCGACCTGCCGTTCCTGGACGCGGCACGGCAGCGGCTCGGCGACCCGGAGGCGGCGCGGCGCAAGCGTCGCAACGAAGCCGCCGTGGCCGCCGAACGCGCGCGCAGGGCCGACGTCATCGACAGCCTGCTGCAGAACGTCGTGATCGACGAGAGCGAGGGCGCGCTGGGCATGCTGCACGGACAGGATCTGCGGGACACCCTGGTCGACGAGTCCGCGCTGCCCGGCACCGAACCGGACCTGCTGGCGGGCCCGTTCGCGCACATCGTCGTGGACGAGGCCCAGGAGCTGACCGACGCGGAGTGGCAGATGCTGCTGCTGCGGTGCCCGTCCCGGAGCTTCACCATCGTCGGGGACCGTGCCCAGGCCAGGCACGGGTTCACGGAGTCGTGGCGGGAACGGCTCGAGCGGATCGGGCTCGACCGGATCGAGTCGGCCTCCCTGGGCATCAACTACCGGACGCCGGAAGAAATCATGGCGGAGGCCGAGCCGGTCATCCGGGCCGTGCTCCCGGACGCCAATGTGCCGACCTCCATCCGCAGCGGCGGCGTTCCCGTCGTCCACGGATCCGCCGCGGATCTGAGCTCGATCCTCGACACCTGGCTCGCCACGCACGCCGACGGGATCGCCTGCGTCATCGGCGATCCCTCATTCCCGACGACGTCCCGTGTCCGTTCGCTGACCCCGGAGCTGTCGAAGGGGCTCGAGTTCGACCTGGTCGTCCTCATCGATCCGGAGGCGTTCGGCGACGGCATCGAAGGAGCGGTCGACCGCTATGTCGCGATGACCCGAGCGACCCGGCAACTCGTCATCCTCACAAGCTGATGAAGCCGCTTCGACACCGACGATCAACAGGGCGCGCCGGCCCAGCCCGAGGGCTGCTCCGCAGGCAGGGCCTCCCGCATCGCCTTTGCGGTGGCGGTCGGGTCGTAGCCCTCGGGGACGCCTTCGACCAGAATGATCTCGCCCTCGATGTGCCGCGACCGCAGCGGTGCGATCTCCTGGTATGCGGGTGAGTCCCACCAGGCCCGCGCTTCGGCGATCCCCGGGAACCCGATCACGACGACGTGCCCGGGCCAACTGCCCTCCTTCACCTCGTGCTGCGCGGCGTGCACGAGAAAGCGTCCGCCGTACGGCTCGAAGGTGGTGGGGATGCGCTCGATGTACTCGGCGATCTCCGGGTGCGGAGCGGCCTCTTGCAGGTGGGCAATGGCGTAGGCGGGCATCGTGGTCCTTCCGGTCGGTCGGGCTCCGTACGCTGGAAGCCTGGCATGCGGGCGCACCCCGGTCGATGACCTGAGAGGTAAGCGGACCCCGCCCGCAGCACGGGCTGCACGCGCTCTTCCGTGCTGGTGCGGGGTGGCCGATAGGATCGGCCCATGACGTCACATCAGGCGGATGCCGCGTAGGTCCCCGCGCGAGCTGAGGGCCACCGTGCCCGTCGGGCGAAGCGACGGTGCGGCGAGCACGCTGCTCATCAGCGCGTGTCCTGGGCCGCCGGCGTGTGCTGCCGTGCACACATACCTCTTCGTCGACGGCCTCGACGTGGTCGCGCGCAGCGACAGCAGAATGGCCGGCCTCGATCCGAGGCGACTGCTCCGCCCGGGCGGACCGCTCTGTCCGACGGACATGCCGTGCAACGTGGATGTGGCGGCCCAGGAGCGGCCCGAGCCGGGGCCGGACAGGCTGACCGTCCGGGTCCGGCTCCGGGGCGAGACGGTCATCTGGTCCGACCTGATGTACCCGGGCCTCGATGGCACAGTTGTCGAGGAGGCTCACTTCCGCCTGGAGCAGTACCTGGGCGAGGTCGAGCGCGCATACGCGGCGTTGAAAGATCAGCTGGTGCTCCCGCCCGGCGAAGAGCGGTAGGACGTCGTGGACAGGCGCGTCGGCCATGGAGCGGCAGCGAGCGCCCTCCCTGCCGTCCTGGGGCCGTGGAAGGGCGCTCGATGGTGACCAACGTCGACAGCTGCCGACAGCTCGGCAGCAGGTCAGGGCGTTGGTCGAGGAGGCGGCCGCAGGTCACGGCCGCCGATGATCAGTTGTGGCTGTGCAGAATCTCGTTCAGGCCGCCCCACACCGCGTTGTTCGGCCGCGCCTCGACGGTTCCGGTCACCGAGTTGCGGCGGAAGAGGATGTTCGACGCACCGGACAGCTCGCGGGCCTTGACGATCTGCCCGTCGGGCATGGTCACGCGGGTGCCCGCGGTGACGTACAGCCCCGCCTCGACCACGCACTCGTCGCCGAGGGCGATACCGACGCCCGCCTCGGCGCCGATCAGGCAGCGCTCGCCGATGGTGATGCGGACGTTGCCACCGCCGGACAGGGTGCCCATGGTGGAGGCGCCGCCGCCGATGTCGGAGCCGTCGCCGATCACGACACCGGCCGAGATGCGGCCCTCGATCATCGACGTGCCGAGCGTGCCCGCGTTGAAGTTCACGAAGCCCTCGTGCATGACGGTGGTGCCCTCGGCGAGGTGCGCGCCGAGCCGGACGCGGTCGGCGTCGGCGATCCGGACGCCCTTGGGGGCGACGTAGTCCGTCATGCGCGGGAACTTGTCGATGGACGTCACCTGGAGGTGCAGGCCGTCGGCGCGGGCGTTGAGGCGCACCTTCTCGACGTCGTCCACGGCGACCGGGCCGAGCGAGGTCCAGGCGACGTTGGCGAGGTGACCGAAGATGCCGTCCAGGCTCTGGCCGTGCGGCTTCACGAGGCGGTGCGAGAGCAGGTGCAGGCGCAGGTAGGTGTCGTGCGCGTCGATCGGCTTCTCGTCCAGTGAGGCGATGACCGTGCGGACCGCGACCACTTCGACGCCCCGGCGGGCGTCGGGCCCGATGGCTTTGGCGGCGCCTTCGCCGAGCAGCTCGACGGCACGCTCGGCGGACAGCCGCTCGGTGCCGGCCGGGCCGGGTTCGGCGGACAGCTCGGGCGCGGGGAACCAGGTGTCGAGGACGGTGCCGTCGGCCGTGAGCGTGGCGAGGCCGGCGGCGACGGCGCCGGTGGTGCGAGTAGCAGTCGTGTCGGTCATGGGTGAAACCTAACGCGGCCCGGGGCGCACGAGCGAACCGGTACACCCGCCATCTCACGTGCCGGGCGCCCCGTACGCTCCTCTGCGGGACGCACGGCAGGACCCCGCCCTCGCACCCCGCGCGTCCCCCCGCGCCGAGCCCTCCCCTCAGCCGATCACCCGCCCCAACACCTCCCGCGCATACTCCTCGTCGTACGAGGCCCCCGTCAGCAGCACCTGCAGACAGATCCCGTCCACCAGTGCCACCAGCGCCCTCGCGGTGACGGGGTCGGTGCGGCGGGCGAGGGGTTGGGCGAGGTCCTGGACCCATTCGGCCGCGACGGGGCGCAGGGCGGGGCGGCGCAGCGCCGCGAGGTAGAGCTCGTACTCCAGCTCCACCCCCGTACGGTCGCCCGCGAGCCACTCCCCCATCAGTCCGGCGAGTTCGCCGGCGAGGTCGGCCCGGGGGTCCTCCAGCGCGCCGCGCGCGGCGATCACCTTGGCGAAGCCCTCGTTCGCCTGGCGCAGCGCGGCGACCATGAGCTCGTCGAGGGTCTTGAAGTGGTACGTGGTGGAGCCGAGCGGCACATCGGCCTCGGCTGCGACGGTGCGATGGCTCAGCCCGGCGAGTCCCTTGGCGCCCACGACCCGGATCGCCGCGTCGATGATCCGCTGCCGCCGCTCGGGGTCGTAGCGGCGCGCCGCCATCAGTGGGCCCCGCCGAGGTTCAGCACCACGACCCCGCCGATGATCAGCAGTATCCCGGCGACCTTGGTGAAGCTGAGCGCCTCGCCGAGGAACACCATGCCGATCGCGGCGATGACGGCGGTGCCGGCGCCGGCCCAGATCGCGTAGGCCGTGCCGACCTGGACGGTCTTGAGGCACTGCGCGAGCAGCACGAAGGCGATGACGTATCCGAGGACGGTCACCAGCGAGGGCCAGAGCCTGCTGAAGCCCTCGCTGTACTTCATGGCGGTCGTGGCGGCCACCTCGGAGGCGATGGCTCCGGCGAGCAGTGCGTATCCCATGTGTACGAGTGTACGCATCGATGCGTACGCACGTACACAAGGAGCGCGAGCCCCTCGCCACAGCTCACCCTGTAGCCGGCCGGCAGGCCACCGGCCCCGGTGCGCGCACCCGCGTCAGGCGGTCGAGCGCCCGCCGCTTGGCGTGGGCGGCCCGGCGCGGTACCTCCACCCGCCGGTAGCACGGCAGTTCGGCGGGGTCGGGGCGGACGGCTCCGGCGAGTTCATAGCCGTACGAGGTCAGCCGTTCGCCCAATACGGCCTCGCTCAGCCGTATTTGATCGGGCGTCAGCCTGGCGGACCAGGTGCCCGCCCGGGAGGTGTCCAGTGCGCCGTGGGTGCGCCGGCGCCAGGTCTTGCGGGCGGGTACGGCCATGCCTGCGACACGATGCGGCTCGGTCATCCCGGGGGCGTACTTCTCGCCCAGGAACCCGCACACGCCCCGGAGTTGACCCGCGGGATCGGCCACGAGCTCCTCGAAGCGAAGTCGGTACCAGCTGTCCGGGCCCAGTTCGCTGCATCCGGAGCAGCGAGGCGACGCAGCCCCGGCCGTCCCGTACGAGGTGGACGAACTGCGCGTCGGGGAACAGCCGCTGGATCTCCGCCACATGCAGGGCGTACGCGGGCCGCTTGTCGCCCCGGCGCACCTTGCCGTGCTCCTCGGCGTACGCCCGGAGCGCGATCCCGAGCGCCGAACCGAGGGTCGGCGGCCCGTCGGTGATCCGCGCGGTCACGCGCCCGGCGTCCAGCCCGAGCTCGTGGAAGCGGGTCTCCCTGCGGCCCGTGATCCAACGCTCGAGCGCAGCCGAGGACGAACACCGGACGGGTGGGGGTGGGTTGCACAGAAGCGGACACGACCTCACGCTGTCGCGCCCCGATGGGCCCGGACTTGGATCACACTGAGAATGCAATGTGAAGCCACCACGCCCATGAAATCCCATCAACCCCCATGAATCCCCGTGGGGCCACCGGGATCAGTGGGCAAACGGCTGCTCAGAAGTCACCAAGTCCACTACTGTTTCACCAGTCGCGCACCGGGTTTCCACGGCTACCGCCGTTCCGTGTGCCTGCGCCCCCTCTTGTGCTGAGACCAGTAGACGAATCCGCGTGCGCCTTGGGCGACGCTGGAGGAACGCGCATGCCAGAAACAACGCCAGAGCCCGAACCCGAGCCCGGGCCCGACCAGCCCGTGCCCACTTCGGAGGAACCCGCCTGGCGCCCCACCCCCCAAGGCACTCCCTATCCTGCGGAACTGCCTCCCTTCGTCGAGCCGCCGGTGCCCTGGGAGTCCGGGGAGTTCCCGGACGAGGGACGGCTGCCCGGAACCCGACGGCTGTGGATGGCCGGCGGACTCGCGGTGGCGGTACTGATCGCCACCGCGACCGCGATCGCCGTACTGGACAGCAACACTGACGCCGCGTCGAAGAACCGGGCGAACCACACCGCCTCCGACACCGACGTCCCGTTCATACCCGGCTTCTCCGCCTCGGCCGACGGCAGCACCACGGCCCCGGCGGGCAAGAACGCCCTGTCCTCCCCGCGGCAGTCCGGCTCCACCTCCACCGCGTCGGACTCGGCCTCGCCGGGGCCTTCGGAACAGGGGTCCGACGACAGGCCCGTCGCCGGCACCACCGAGCCGTCGAAGACCGCCTCGTCCAGCAAGCCTCCCGAGTCCAAGCCCGTCTCCTCGCGGAAGTCGCTCCAGTCGGTCAACTACCCGAACCGCTACTGGCATCTGAGCGACGGCTTCGTACGGCTCGATCCGGTGGATTCGGGCAGTTCGGGCTCGACCAAGCGGGACGCCAGCTTCAAGGTGGTGGCGGGACTCGGCAACTCCGACTGCTACTCCTTCGCCACCGCCGACGGCGCCTATCTGCGCCACCGCAACTTCTCTCTGCGCGCCGACCGCAACGACGGCTCCGACCTCTTCCGCAAGGACGCCACCTTCTGCCCCCGGACGTCCCCGTACACCGGCGCCGTCATGCTGGAGTCGATCAACTACCCGGGCCGCTATCTGCGCCACCGCAACTTCCAGCTCCGCCTGGACAGGGACGACAACAGTCAGCTCTTCCGCGCGGACTCGGCGTTCCGTGTGGTGAACGGCTGGTCCTGAGCGCAGGAACACCTAGCGCAGGAACACCTGTGGCCCCCGGCGAACTGCCGGGGGCCACAGACGTGTGCGAGGGCGTGCGCGGACTCAGACGTTGAACCCGAGCGCCCGAAGCTGCTCACGCCCGTCGTCCGTGATCTTGTCCGGGCCCCACGGCGGCATCCAGACCCAGTTGATGCGCAGTTCGTTGACGATGCCGTCCGTGGCGGACTTGGCCTGGTCCTCGATGACGTCGGTGAGCGGGCAGGCCGCGGACGTCAGGGTCATGTCGATCGTCGCGATGTTCGCGTCGTCGATGTGGATACCGTAGATCAGGCCGAGGTTGACGACGTCGATGCCCAGCTCGGGGTCGACGACGTCGTACAGCGCCTCACGGACTTCTTCCTCCGAGGCCGGCTTCATCGTCAGGGTCTCGTTCTCGCTCATGCCGTCTTCCTCTCGGCGCTCTCGCCCAGAGCCTGGGCCGTCGCGTCCTTCCACGCCATCCAACTCAGGAGGGCGCACTTGACCCGGGCCGGGTACTTGGAGACACCGGCGAACGCGACCGCGTCCTCCAGCACCTCCTCCATCGCGTCGTCGGGCTCGATCCTGCCCTTGGACTGCATCAGCTCCAGGAAGGCCTCCTGGATCTTCTGCGCCTCGGACACGTCCTTGCCGACGAGGAGCTCGTTCAGCACGGACGCCGAGGCCTGGCTGATGGAGCAGCCCTGCCCCTCGTACGAGATGTCCGCGATCTGCTCGCCGTCGTACTTCACGCGCAGCGTGATCTCGTCGCCGCACGTCGGGTTGACGTGGTGCACCTCGGCATCGCCATCCCGCAAGCCTCGCCCATGGGGGTGCTTGTAGTGGTCCAGGATGACTTCCTGGTACATCGAATCAAGCTTCACGTCTCAGCCAGCCCCTCAGCCGAAGAAGTTCCGGACGTGCTCCAGGCCGTCCACCAGCGCGTCGATCTCGGCCGGCGTGGAGTACAGATAGAACGACGCTCGCGTGGTCGCAGGAATTCCGTACCGCAGGCAGACCGGGCGTGCGCAGTGGTGTCCGACCCGGACCGCGATGCCCTGCTCGTCCAGGACCTGGCCCACGTCGTGCGGGTGGATGTCACCCAGGGTGAACGAGATCGCGGCGCCGCGGTCCTCGGCCGTGGTCGGGCCGATGATCCGCAGGTCGGGGACCTCGCCGAGCCGCTTCACCGCGTATTCGGTGAGCGCGTGCTCGTGGGCGAGGATCTTGTCCATGCCGATCGCGTTCAGGTAGTCGATCGCCGCGCCGAGGCCGACCGCCTGCGCGATCGGCGGGGTGCCCGCCTCGAACTTGTGCGGCGCCGGGGCGTACGTCGACGAGTGCATCGACACCGTCTCGATCATCTCGCCGCCGCCGAGGAACGGAGGCAGGTCCTCCAGGAGCTCCTGGCGGCCCCACAGCACGCCGATGCCCGTCGGGCCGCACATCTTGTGGCCGGTGAAGGCCACGAAGTCGGCCTGGAGGGCCTGGACGTCCAGCGGCATGTGCGGCGCGGCCTGCGAGGCGTCGATGCAGACCAGCGCACCGACCTCCTGGGCGCGGCGGACTATGGCCTCGACCGGGTTCACGGTGCCCAGGATGTTCGACACCAGCACGAAGGAGACGATCTTCGTCTTCTCGGTGATGATCTCGTTGATGTTCGACAGGTCGAGACGGCCGTCGTCGGTGAGACCGAACCACTTCAGCTTCGCGCCCGTGCGCTGCGCCAGCAGCTGCCACGGCACGATGTTGGAGTGGTGCTCCATCTCGGTGATGACGATCTCGGTCTCGTGGTCGACCCGGTAGGGCTCGTCGGCCCAGCCGAGCATGTTGGCCACGAGGTTGAGCGACTCGGAGGCGTTCTTGGTGAAGATCACCTCGTCGCGGCTCGGCGCGTTGATGAACGCGGCGACCTTGTCGCGCGCGCCCTCGTACAGCGCCGTGGCCTCCTCGGCGAGCACATGCACACCGCGGTGGACGTTGGCGTTGTAGCGCTCGTAGTACTCACTCAGGGCGTCCAGCACCTGGCGCGGCTTCTGCGAGGTCGCCGCGTTGTCCAGGTACACGAGCTTCCTGCCGTCGTGGACCTGACGGTCCAGGATGGGGAAGTCCTTGCGGATCGCCTCGGTGTCGAGGAGGCCCGGCAGCTGTGTCACGCGGATGCGCCACCCTTCGTGTCGACTTCATGCTTCGCATAAGCCTCGTAGCCCTCGTTCTCCAGCTTGTCGGCGAGCTCGGCGCCGCCGGACTCGACGATGCGGCCGCCGGAGAAGACGTGGACGAAGTCGGGCTTGATGTAGCGCAGGATGCGCGTGTAGTGCGTGATCAGCAGGGTGCCGACCTCACCGGTCTCACGGACGCGGTTGACACCCTCGGAGACGACGCGCAGGGCGTCGACGTCCAGGCCGGAGTCGGTCTCGTCGAGGACCGCGATCTTCGGCTTGAGCAGCTCCAGCTGGAGGATCTCGTGGCGCTTCTTCTCACCGCCGGAGAAGCCCTCGTTCACGTTGCGCTCGGCGAAGGCGGGGTCCATGGAGAGGCGCTCCATGGTCTCCTTGACCTCCTTCACCCAGGTGCGCAGCTTGGGGGCCTCGCCGCGGACGGCCGTGGCGGAGGTGCGCAGGAAGTTGGAGACCGAGACACCGGGGATCTCGACCGGGTACTGCATCGCCAGGAACAGGCCCGCGCGGGCGCGCTCGTCGACGGACATCTCCAGGACGTTCTCGCCGTCGAGGGTGACGGTGCCGCCGGTGATCGTGTACTTCGGGTGGCCCGCGAGGGAGTAGGCGAGGGTCGACTTGCCGGAGCCGTTGGGGCCCATGATGGCGTGCGTCTCGCCCTGCTTCACGGTCAGGTCGACGCCCTTGAGGATCTCCTTCGTGGCGTTGTCGGCCTCGACGGTGACGTGCAGGTCGTGGATTTCAAGCGTTGCCATGGGTTCCTCAGGACTCCTGGGTGAGGGAGACGAGCACGTCGTCCCCTTCGATCTTTACGGGGTATACGGGGACGGGGCGCGTCGCGGGAAGGCCGGACGGCTTGCCGGTGCGCAGGTCGAACGCGGAGCCGTGCAGCCAGCATTCGATCTGGCAGTCCTCCACCTCGCCCTCGGAGAGCGAGACGTTCGCGTGCGAGCAGATGTCGTTGATCGCGAACACCTCCCCCTCGGTCTTCACGACCGAGACCGGCGTGCCGTCGAGTTCCACCCGCTTCGGGGTGTCCTCCTCCAGCTCGCTCAGCCCACAGGCGCGTACGAACGTCGACGAGGCAGTCATCAGACCGACGCCTCCAGCTCCTCGTCGATCTTCACGAGGAGCCGCTCTTCGATGTCGTCGACACCGATCTGCTGCACGAGCTCGGCGAAGAAGCCGCGGACCACCAGTCGGCGGGCCTCGTCGGCGGGGATGCCGCGGGCCATCAGGTAGAAGAGCTGCTCGTCGTCGAAGCGGCCGGTCGCGGAGGCGTGTCCGGCGCCGACGATCTCGCCGGTCTCGATCTCCAGGTTCGGCACGGAGTCGACGCGGGCGCCGTCGGTCAGAACCAGGTTGCGGTTCATCTCGTACGTGTCCGTGCCCTCGGCCTTGGCCTCGATGAGGACGTCACCGATCCACACGGCGTGCGCGCCGTCGCCCTGGAGCGCGCCCTTGTAGGCGACGTTCGACTTGCAGTGCGGGGTGTTGTGGTCGACCAGCAGACGGTGCTCCTGGTGCTGGCCCGCGTCCGTGAAGTACAGACCGAACAGCTCGACCTCACCACCGGTGCCGGCGTAGGCCACGCGCGGGTGCAGGCGCACGAGGTCGCCGCCGAAGGTGACCACGAACGACTTGAACGTGGCGTCCCGGCCGATCAGCGCGTTGTGCTGGCCCACGTGCACGGCCTTGTCGTCCCAGTCCTGGACGGAGACGACGGTGAGCTTGGCGCCGTCGCCCAGGATGTAGTCGACGTTGGCGGCGAGCACGGTGTCACCGGTGTGGTCGATGACGACGACGGCCTCGGCGAAGGCTCCGAGCTCCACGACCTGGTGGCCGTAAGCGACCCCGCCCTCGCCGTGCACCGCGATGCGGATGGGCTCGGTGAGCACCGTCTCCTTGGGGACGGTGATCACGCCGGCCTTCTCGAACGCGGAGTACGCCTGGGCGGCGACGCGGTCCACCGGGGTGCCCGCCCGGCCGAGGCGCGCGTCGTCACGGCCGACGGTCTCCACGACGACGCCCGCGGGCGCCTCCACGTCGACCTTCAGGCCGTCGCCGGTCGCGACCGCGGTCCCGTCGTGCAGCCCGCGCAGGCGCTCCAGCGGGGTGAACCGCCACTCCTCCTCGCGGCCGTGGGGGACCGGGAAGTCCGCCACGTCGAAGGACGGGGGCGCGCTCATGCGCGTGGCGACGGTCGACTCGGCGGCCACCGCGATCTGTCCGGCGGTGGTGGAACCCACCGGGATGTTCTGAGCCTCAGCCATGGCTGTCGGTCTGCTCTCTTTCCTGCGTCGGTTGAGATCCTCGGGCCCGCCGGAAGGGGCGGGCCACCAGCTGTTTTCCGGGCGGCGGGTCTTAGCCGACTGCGCCTTCCATCTGCAGCTCGATCAGCCGGTTGAGTTCAAGCGCGTACTCCATGGGCAGCTCCTTGGCGATCGGCTCGACGAAGCCGCGCACGATCATCGCCATCGCCTCGAACTCCGTCAGACCGCGGCTCATCAGGTAGAAGAGCTGGTCCTCGGAGACCTTGGAGACCGTCGCCTCGTGGCCCATGGACACGTCGTCCTCACGGACGTCGACGTACGGGTAGGTGTCGGAGCGGGAGATGGTGTCGACGAGCAGCGCGTCGCACAGCACGTTCGACTTCGAGCCGTGGGCGCCCTCGCCGATCTCGACCAGACCGCGGTAGGACGTACGACCGCCACCGCGCGCCACGGACTTCGACACGATGTTCGACGACGTGTTCGGCGCCATGTGGACCATCTTGGAGCCCGCGTCCTGGTGCTGGCCCTCGCCCGCGAAGGCGATGGAGAGGGTCTCACCCTTGGCGTGCTCGCCCATCAGGTAGACGGCCGGGTACTTCATGGTGACCTTGGAGCCGATGTTGCCGTCGATCCACTCCATGGTCGCGCCCTCGTACGCCACGGCGCGCTTGGTGACCAGGTTGTAGACGTTGTTCGACCAGTTCTGGATGGTCGTGTAGCGGCAGCGGGCGCCCTTCTTCACGATGATCTCGACCACCGCGGAGTGCAGGGAGTCCGACTTGTAGATCGGCGCCGTACAACCCTCGACGTAGTGGACGTAGGCGTCCTCGTCGACGATGATCAGCGTCCGCTCGAACTGGCCCATGTTCTCCGTGTTGATACGGAAGTAGGCCTGGAGCGGGATCTCGACGTGCACGCCCTTCGGCACGTAGATGAAGGAGCCACCGGACCACACGGCGGTGTTCAGCGACGCGAACTTGTTGTCGCCGACCGGGATGACGGTGCCGAAGTACTCCTTGAAGAGCTCCGGGTGCTCCTTGAGCGCGGTGTCGGTGTCGAGGAAGATGACGCCCTGCTCCTCCAGGTCCTCGCGGATCTGGTGGTAGACGACCTCGGACTCGTACTGGGCCGCGACACCGGCGACGAGGCGCTGCTTCTCCGCCTCCGGGATGCCGAGCTTGTCGTACGTGTTCTTGATGTCCTCGGGCAGGTCCTCCCAGGACTCCGCCTGCTTCTCCGTGGAACGCACGAAGTACTTGATGTTGTCGAAGTCGATCCCGGACAGGTCCGAGCCCCAGTTGGGCATGGGCTTCTTCTCGAAGAGGCGCAGGCCCTTGAGGCGGAGCTTGGTCATCCACTCCGGCTCGCTCTTCTTCGCGGAGATGTCGCGGACGACGTCCTCGTTGATACCGCGCTTGGCAGAGGCACCGGCCACGTCGGAGTCGGCCCAGCCGTATTCGTACGTACCCAGACCCTCGAGCTCAGGGTGGGCAGTCTCCTCGATGGGGAGCGTCATGCGGGGTTCCTCCCGGCGGTACTTGCAGATGCGTTATGGGTAGATTCGGAAATCTTGGAAATCTTGGGGATGAACGTGGTGCACACACCGTCGCCGTGGGCGATGGTGGCCAGCCGCTGAACATGGGTGCCGAGCAGCTGGGAGAAGATCTCGGTCTCCGCCTCGCACAGCTGCGGGAACTGCTCGGCGACATGAGCGACCGGGCAGTGGTGCTGGCAGAGCTGCTCGCCGACCGGTGCGCTACGCGCTGCAGCAGCGTACCCGTCCACACTCAAGGCCTTGGCCAGCGCTTCGGTGCGCTGCTCCGGCGCGGCGGCCTCGACGGCCCTGCGGTACGCCTCGGCCTGGGCGGCCATCCGGGCGCGGGCGAACGCGACGACCGCCTCGTCCCCGCCCTCGCGCGCCGCGATCCAGCGCATCGCGTCCGCGGCGAGCTTGTCGTAGGACTGGTCGAAGGCGTCCCGACCGCAGTCGGTCAGGGCGAACACCTTGGCGGGACGGCCGCGCGTACGCGCTCCGTAGACCCGCTGCTCCCGTGCTTCCACCACGTCGTCGGCGACCAGCGCGTCGAGATGACGGCGCACGGCGGCCTGGGTCAGGCCCAGCCGCCCCGCGAGGTCGGCCACGGTCGACGGGCCGTGGTCCAGGATGGACCGCGCGACACGGTTGCGCGTCGAACGCTCACCGGTCGCGAGTTCCTCCTGAGGGGCCCCCGTGGGGGTCTCCCGAGCCTCGCCAACGTTTTTCACAACGCCATTGTTGCGTAATTCCCTGGAGCCTGACAAGCCGCGCCCCCGGAGACGGGCGGTGCGCTACATCACTTAGGTATACCTAAGGTGACCTGCGGAAACGATCTTTGATCGATCAATTCACTGGCTTCGGGACCTCCTCTCCGCAAGACTCGGGAACCATGTCGACACCCCCTCCGACCGGCCCACTCGTCACACGCGCGACCCTCGCCGCGCAGCTTCTGGAGCTGGGCGTCCAGCCCGGAGAAACGCTTCTCGCGCACTCCTCCCTGAGTTCCCTCGGCTGGGTCAACGGCGGCCCGGTCGCCGTCGTCCAGGGACTGCTGGACGCGCTGGGTCCCGACGGCACCCTGGTGGTCCCCACCCAGTCCGGGGACCTCTCCGACCCGGCGCTGTGGAGCAATCCGCCCGTACCCGAGGAGTGGTGGTCGCCCATTCGGGCGACGATGCCCGCCTACGACCCCCTCGTGACGCCCAGCCGCGGGGTCGGCGTGATCCCGGAGACCGTCCGCACCTGGCCCGGCGCCCTGCGCAGCGCCCATCCGCAGACCTCCTTCGCGGCCCTCGGCCCCCGCGCGGCACAGATCGTCGAGGGGCACGCCCCCGACTGCCGGCTCGGCGAGCGCAGCCCCCTGGCCCGCCTGGAGGCCCTAGACGCCCGGGTGCTCCTGCTCGGCGCGGACTACGACACGTGCACCAGCTTCCACCTCGCCGAATACCGCATACCGTCCCCGCTCGTCGAGGTGGGACGCCCGGTGCGCACCCCGCAGGGAGCGACCCGCTGGGAGGTCGTCACGGAGGTCTCCGTCGACTCCGACCGCTTCGACGAACTGGGCTCCGACTTCGAACGGGACCGCCCCGTCGTACGGGGCCGGGTGGGCGCGGCCGACGTACGCCTGTTCCCTGTGGCCGACGCGGTGGCGTACGCGGAGCGCTGGCTGGCACTGCACCGCCCCCGCGAGGAATGGGTCATGCCCAACACCGCCTCCTGAACCCCGCCCACCCGATCACCCGACCGGCTCCCTAGACTTGCGCCTCATGCGAAGCGAGCCCGTGGTCCAGGTCCAGGCCCTGGTGAAGCGGTACGGCGACAAGACCGCGGTGGACGGCCTCGACCTGGTGGCCGAGGCGGGCATCACCGCCGTACTGGGCCCCAACGGGGCGGGCAAGACGACCACGGTCGAGACCTGCGAGGGGTACCGGAAGCCGGATTCCGGCACGGTACGCGTCCTGGGCCTCGACCCGGTGAGACAGTCCGGGCAGCTCCACTCCCGCATCGGCGTGATGCTCCAGTCCGGCGGGGTCTACTCCGGTGCCCGCGCCGACGAGATGCTCCGCCATGTGGCGAAGCTCCACGCCCACCCCCTGGACGTCGACGCGCTCATCGAACGGCTCGGCCTCGACAGCTGCGGCCGCACGACCTACCGGCGGCTCTCGGGCGGCCAGCAGCAGCGCCTGGCGCTCGCGATGGCCGTGGTCGGCCGCCCCGAACTGGTCTTCCTCGACGAGCCGACCGCGGGCCTCGACCCGCAGGCCCGCCGCGCCACCTGGGACCTCGTCCGCGATCTGCGCGCCGACGGCGCCTCGGTCATCCTCACCACGCACTACATGGACGAGGCCGAGCAACTCGCCGACGACGTCGCGATCATCGACGCGGGCAGGGTCATCGCGCAGGGCTCCCCCGAGCAGCTGTGCCGCGGCGGCGCCGAGAACACCCTGCGCTTCACCGGCCGTCCGGGGCTCGACGTCGGCTCCCTGCTGAAGGCCCTGCCGGCCGACTGCACGGCCGCCGAGCTGACGCCCGGCTCGTACCGGGTGGGCGGCAAGATCGACCCGCAGCTGCTGGCCACCGTCACGTCCTGGTGCGCGCAGCACGGGGTGATGCCGGAGAAGATCTCCGTCGAACGCCACACCCTGGAAGACGTGTTCTTGGAACTGACCGGCAAGGAGCTGCGTTCGTGACCACCGCCGGTACCTACACCCCGAAGCCGGGGGCGGCCCCGCTGCCCCGGATGATCGGCGCGCAGGCCGCGCTCGAGACGAAGATGCTGCTCCGCAACGGTGAGCAGCTCCTCCTCACGGTGATCATCCCGACACTCCTGCTGGTCCTGTTCAGCTCGGTCGACATCATCGACACCGGCAAGGGCAAGTCGGTCGACTTCCTGGCCCCCGGCATCCTGGCACTCGCCGTGATGTCGACCGCGTTCACCGGGCAGGCCATCGCCACCGGCTTCGAGCGGCGCTACGGGGTCCTGAAGCGGCTCGCCGCCTCCCCGCTGCCCCGCTGGGGCCTGATGACCGCGAAGACGGCGTCCGTGCTGGTCACGGAGGTCCTCCAGGTCGTCCTGCTGACGGCGATCGCCTTCTCGCTGGGCTGGTCGCCGCACGGCAACCCCCTGTCCGTCCTGCTCCTGCTGATCCTCGGCACGGCCGCCTTCTCGGGCCTGGGCCTGCTGATGGCCGGCACGCTCAAGGCGGAGGCGACGCTCGCCGCCGCGAACCTGGTCTTCCTGCTGCTCCTCGTGGGCGGCGGTGTGATCGTCCCGATGGACAAGTTCCCGGCGGGCGCCCAGGACGTGCTCGGCCTGCTGCCCGTCTCGGCTCTCTCGGACGGGCTGCGGGAGGTGCTCCAGCACGGTGCGGGCCTGCCGTGGGGCGACCTCGGGATCCTGGCCGTGTGGGCGGTCGTCGGCCTGGGAGCGGCGGCCAAGTTCTTCCGCTGGGAGTGACTCCGGGTGTGAGCGACTCCGGGTGTTCCGGGTGTACGGACCTCCGAAACGGGCTGAGGTGGCGATTTGCGTAGGTGCGGGGGCCTCGTGAAGGCGTGCACAAGCGGCCGCCTACGATGGGGCGCGTGCCAAACGTGACCCGAGCCGACGCCGTAGCCTTCGCGCGCAACCCGCTCGCCCTCATCGCCGAACGCTGGACCCCGACCTCCCGGACGGTTCGACGAGCGGCCCTCGCCGCGCTCGTCATGTCGGTGGTCATCGTGGTCACCGGCGGCGCCGTACGGCTGACCGGTTCGGGCCTCGGCTGCCCGACCTGGCCCAAGTGCACCGACGACTCGCTCACCACGACGAGCGCGATGGGCTTCCACGGAGTCATCGAGTTCACCAACCGCATGCTGACCTACGTGCTGTGCGCGGCGGTCGGCTGGGCGATCATCGCC
The DNA here is from genome assembly GCF_019091445.1 of Streptomyces sp. GbtcB7. Taxonomy (NCBI): domain Bacteria; kingdom Bacillati; phylum Actinomycetota; class Actinomycetes; order Kitasatosporales; family Streptomycetaceae; genus Streptomyces; species Streptomyces sp. GbtcB7. The sequence continues at coordinate 4,365 of NZ_JAGXJM010000026.1, read as the reverse complement.
GCGCGCTCCGAGAAGCCCTGGCGGCGCGATCTCACCCGGCTCGGCTGGGCGCAGTTCTGGATCGTCATGAGCAACGCGATCCTCGGCGGCATCGTCGTCCTGGTCGGCCTCAACCCCTACACGGTCGCCGCGCACTTCCTGCTCTCCACGGCGCTCATCACGGTGGCCACGGTGATGTGGCAGCGCACGCGCGAGGGCTCCGCCGAGCCCCGCCCGCTGGTCGGCAAGGCGGTGCAGCAGCTCGTGTGGTGCCTGGTCGCCGCCGCCATCCTGCTGATCGCGGTGGGCACGGTGGTCACCGGCGCGGGTCCGCACGCGGGCGACTCCAGCGAAGTCGAACGCATGGCCGTGAACTGGGAGACCGTCGCCAAGCTGCACGCCGTGCTGGCCTGGATCGTGGTCACGCTGACCTTCGCCCTGTGGTTCGTCCTCAAGGCCGTCGACGCCCCCAAGGGCCCGCTCGACCGCACCCGCGAGCTGTTCCTGATCCTGCTCGGCCAGGGCGTCATCGGCTACGTCCAGTACTTCACGGACCTCCCCGAAGCCCTGGTCGGCCTCCACATGTTCGGCTCCTGCCTGGTGTGGATCGGCGTCCTGCGGGTCCTGCTGTCGCTGCGCGAACGCCCGGAGGCCGCGGCGGAACTGCCGGGTCCTGCCGCGGAATCGGCGCTCACGCGCGCGTAGGCTCACTCCACCCCGTACACCCGCCGCGCGTTCCCCGCCGCGATCAGGCCCGCCACCCGCTGCGCGTCCACCAGCGACCAGGCGCCCTCGGCGACCCAGGCGCCCAGCACCCGGGCGAGCGCCTCACGGAACAGGCGCGCGCCGACGACGTGCAGTTCGGGCAGACCGTGTGCCCCGCTGGAGAACAGAAGCTTGCCGAAAGGGGCCAGCTCCAGGATCTCGGAGAGGACGGCCGCCGCCCGGGCCCCCGTACGCACCAGCGCGGCACCCAGGTCGGCGTAGACGTGCGGGAAGACCCCGGCGAGGTGCGCCGCGTGACGGTGGTACGGGTAGCCGTGCAGGAGGACGAGATCCGTGCCCAGCCCGGCCGTGGCACGGGCGAAGTCGGTGAGCAGGACGGGGTCGGTGCGGTCGATGCGCAGACCGGGTTCGCCCAGGCCTGCGTGGAGCTGGAGAGGCAGCCCCGAGGCGACCGCGATCCACAGTAAGTGGCGCAGCAGAACCGGGTCGCTCAGCGCCCCGCCCACCCGGCGGCCCGCGAGCCAGCGGCCCGCCGCGCCCCGCACCTCCCCCGGTCCCGGCGGCTCGGGCGCGAGCGCCAGACCGTGGCGTCCCCCCGCGACCGACGTGAAGGCCACGGCGTTCGCGGCGGCCCCGTGAACGGACTCGGCGAGATTGGCGAGGAAGGACTCGACGGTGCCCGAGGTGTCCGCGACCTGTTCCGCCAGCAACTCCAGGCGGACGATCTCATGGGCGTGGGCCGCGCCGGTCGACGCCATCTCGCCCGGTCCCGTCAGGTCCCCGGGCAGCCCCGTGTCGACGAGATACGTCGTGATGCCGCTGCCGCGCAGGAGTCTGCGCCCCGACTCCAGGACGCCGAGTTCACGGCGCCGGGCCAGATAGCGGGCGGGCGGACAGTGCGGTTCCAGACCGAGCAGGGGCGGGCACCAGCGGCGTACCGCGAAGCCGGTCTGGGTGTCGAAGAAGGTGGTGCCGGGGGCCGGGGGGCCCTCGGTTCTGGCGAGGTGGGCCTCGAAGGTGCCGAGGCCCAACTCCGTCCTCAGTACGCCGTGGCAGTACTGGTCCACCAGGGACGGCGTTTCGATCATCCGGACTCCCCGCGACTGGACCGTTGCGTTCTTCAGGTCCTAACGGGTGAGGCGGGCGTCAGGTGTTGGTGAAGCGCAAGGCGTACCAACAGCTGACGGATGACAGCCGACAGATGACACCTGACGAGTGACAGCCGGCGGAAATCGGCTGACGGATATCAGATGACGGATATCAACTATCAGGTGACAGATAACAGATACTGTCAGTCGTTACTCGGCGCCCCGAGCTGGATCCCCGCCATCCTCTTCCACTCGTACGGCCCCGTCTTGACCTTCGCCGCGAACTCACCGTCGAACGTCTCGTGAACAGTGATCCCGGCCTTCTTCACGGCCTCTTGGGCAATCGTGAAGGTGGGCGCCACCACGTCCCCCCAGGCACCGTCCGCGCCGACGAGGACGATCCGGGCGCCGCGCTGTCCGATGTACTCGACGTGCCCCTCGGTCCCGCCGTGCTCCTTGGCGAAGGCGTTGATCCGCTGGGCGAGCTTGGCCGCCTTGCGCTCGGCCTTGACGTCCTGGGCGGCGCCGGTGGTCTCGTCAACCTGCTGCGTGTCTGCCATGGTCAGGATGCTACCGACGGGTAGATCAAACGGCGACGGGCGGGGTACGTGGCTTGGCCCACGTACCCCGCCCGTGAAGATCCGCCGGACGGGCCTTAGCGCAGGAAGGGGTCCACCGCGACCGCGACGAACAGGAGCGACACATAGGTGATGGACCAGTGGAACAGCCGCATCTCCTTGAGCTTCCCGCCGGTCACCTCGGCCTTGGCGCGGTTCTGCAGACCGTGCGCCTCCCACAGCCAGAACCCGCCCGCGCCGAGCGCGACCAGGGTGTAGAACCAGCCGGTGTAGCCGAGCGGGGTGAGCAGCAGCGAGACCGCGACCATCACCCAGCTGTAGATGACGATCTGGCGGGCGACCACCTTGTTGGAGGCGACGACCGGGAGCATCGGCACGCCCACGCGCGCGTAGTCCTCCTTCACCTTCATGGACAGCGGCCAGTAGTGCGGCGGCGTCCAGAAGAACATGACGAGGAAGAGGATGACCGGCGCCCACGACATGGAGTTGGTGACGGACGACCAGCCGATGAGCACCGGGAGGCAGCCGGCGATGCCGCCCCAGACGATGTTCTGGGAGGTGCGCCGCTTGAGGATCATCGTGTAAACGACGACGTAGAAAAGGAGCGCTCCGAGTGACAGCCAGGCGGACAGCCAGTTGACGGCCAGTCCGAACAGCAGGGTCGAGACGACCGCCAGCGTGATCCCGAAGGCCAGGCACTCGCGCGGGCTGACCATGCCGGTGACCAGCGGCCGCTGCGAGGTGCGCTCCATCAGGGCGTCGATGTCGCGGTCGATGTACATGTTCAGCGCGTTGGCGCCGCCCGCCGACAGATAGCCTCCGAGGCAGGTGAGCAGGACCAGTTTGAGGTCGGGTACACCCTGCTGGGCCAGGAACATCACCGGAACGGTGGTGATCAGCAGCAGTTCGATGATTCGCGGCTTGGTCAGCGCCACGAACGCCTTGACACGGGCCCCGAACGGCCGGTGGCTTGGGCTGCTGCTCGTCCCGAGCACTCCCGCTGGACGGGATTCGACGGCCGTCACGCACACCCCTGACAGAGACATCCCAGCAAGCCCCCGGGTGTGAACTCCCCGTAAAGGCTCGCGCGTACCACGCCACTGTAGACGTTGCCTATACCTCGGCCTTCGCGGGGGTGGGGTCGTGTTGGGAGCGGCCGCACCAGGGCGGGGAGAGGGCGTGCACGACGGGCGCGACGGAGCTCGATTGAGCACTCTTACGAGCGGCTCCGTATTCAGTTGCCGAACACGGATCGGACCAGTCGGGAGGCGGATCCCGGAGAGTCCCGGCAGTCTGGAATGACTCGAAAAAACGCACGTACCTACGGGGGTAGGCTCGACAACGGCCGGTGGGCGCCCAGTGCACCGGCATTCGACATGCGTGACATGTGGAGAGGAGCCCTGACCCAGGGTGAGCACCAAGCCGACCACCACAGACCTCGAGTGGACCGAGTTGGACCAGCGGGCCGTCGACACCGCCCGCGTCCTGGCCGCCGATGCCGTACAGAAGGTCGGAAACGGCCATCCCGGTACGGCCATGAGTCTGGCGCCTGCCGCGTACACCCTCTTTCAGAAGGTGATGCGGCACGACCCGGCGGACCCCGACTGGACCGGACGTGACCGCTTCGTGCTGTCCGCGGGCCACTCGTCCCTGACCCTCTACACGCAGCTCTACCTGGCCGGGTTCGGCCTGGAGCTGGACGATCTGGAGTCCTTCCGGACGTGGGGCTCCCGCACCCCGGGCCACCCCGAGTACGGGCACACCCCGGGTGTGGAGACCACGACCGGCCCGCTCGGGCAGGGTGTCGCCAACGCGGTGGGCATGGCGATGGCCGCCCGCTACGAGCGCGGTCTGTTCGACCCGGACGCGGCGCAGGGCGAGTCCCCCTTCGACCACTTCATCTACGCGATCGCCGGTGACGGCTGCCTCCAGGAGGGCATCTCGCACGAGGCGTCCTCCCTGGCCGGTCACCAGAAGCTCGGCAACCTCGTCCT
>NZ_JAGXJM010000259.1:0-282 GCF_019091445.1 Streptomyces sp. GbtcB7 | reverse complement strand
CACCAAGGAGCTGGTAGCACGCGGTCTGATGTCGTGGAAAGGTTTCCCCGAGTCGTACGACCGTCGGGCCCTCACCCGGTTCGTCGCCGACATCAAGGCGGGGAAGGTCGAGGTCACGGCCCCCGTCTACTCCCACCTGATCTACGACATCGTCCCCGACCGGCGGCTCACCGTCCGCCGTCCGGACATCCTCATCGACGAGGGTCTGACCGTCCTGCAGCCCGCCCTCCCCGGCAAGGACGGCCGCACCCGCGTCGGCCACGCCGACTACTTCGACTTCAG
>NZ_JAGXJM010000258.1:0-283 GCF_019091445.1 Streptomyces sp. GbtcB7 | reverse complement strand
CGCGAGCCAGTCCTCGAGCGGCCGGGTCCACCAGCTTTCGGCGTCCAGCGGATTGACCGAGAGTCCCGGCAGACGGTGCCCGCTCTCGGTATCGATGCTCGTCCGCTCCGCATCCTGCGCGGGGCCTTCCGACCAGCGCACGTGAAGGCCCGGGCTGGCGCGCACCAGAGCGGCGAGTTCGGCCAGGCGGTGGATGACGAGCAGGGTGGAGGTGGGACGACCGGCGGCCGCGGACATGCGACGCAACGTACGGATCGGCTTGCACCGCCCGGAGGGCCTTGAC
>NZ_JAGXJM010000257.1:0-284 GCF_019091445.1 Streptomyces sp. GbtcB7 | reverse complement strand
CTCGTTGGACACGCCCAGGGCACCGTGCAGGTGCATGGAGCGGTACACGATGTCGTGCAGCTCCTTCGGCGCCAGGAACTTGATGGCGGAGATGTCCTTGCGGTCCCGCTTGTAGTCCTGGTACCGGTCGATCTGCCAGGCCGTGTGCAGCACGAACAGCCGGAACTGCTGCAACTGCGCGTAGGAGTCGGCCAGGTCGGCCTGATCGAGCTGCTTGTCGGCCAGCCTGCCGCCCTGGGTCTCCCGGGACAGGGCGCGCTCGGCCATCATGTCCAGCGCCTACT
>NZ_JAGXJM010000256.1:0-284 GCF_019091445.1 Streptomyces sp. GbtcB7 | reverse complement strand
GGACTCGACCCAGGGGGCGCGGATGAAGACGCCCTCTACAGGATCGCCCTCGACGCCCCGGGCGTCGACCGCCGCTTCGAAGGACTCGTTCTGACGTCCGAAGGCGTTGCGGCGCACGATCATGTCGGTGCCGCCGATCGTCTCCTGGCCCGAGCGCGGGTCGAGGATCTTGTCGGCGAGCATGACCATGCCCGCGCAGGTGCCGTAGACGGGCATGCCCGCGCGCACGCGCGGGCGGTGGGGCTCCATCAGTCCGAACAGGACGGCCAGCTTGGAGATGGTGG
>NZ_JAGXJM010000255.1:0-284 GCF_019091445.1 Streptomyces sp. GbtcB7 | reverse complement strand
ATCGAGATCGTGGAATCGTCGCGGACCGTCGAGGTGCTCGACCTGTCCTCGGCGCAGCTGCCCGTCCCGGCCGATGCGGTGTCGTTCGAGGGCCTGAGCGGCACCTGGCGCATCGCGGCAGAGAACGGCACGGTCGTGTCCCCCTCCTCGGCGGCGCGCGGTCAGCGTTTCGACGTCGTGGCCCGCAGCCCCGCGCCCACGATCGAGCAGGCCCGCGCGGCCCCGGCGCGCGGCGGGCCCGACGGCGCGCGGGGGGTCCCCGCCGAGACGCCCGACGACATCGG
>NZ_JAGXJM010000254.1:0-284 GCF_019091445.1 Streptomyces sp. GbtcB7 | reverse complement strand
ATGCGGCGGGTCCAGTGCAGCAGGGACGAGGGCGAGGACATGGAGGCCTCGACGTTCGTCACCTGGTAGCCGTAGACCGGGTCCATGATCGTGGGCAGGAACAGCCGGCCGGGATCCGACGAGGAGAAGCCCGCGTTGCGGTCGGGCGTCCACTGCATCGGGGTGCGCACCGCGTCGCGGTCACCGAGCCAGATGTTGTCGCCCATCCCGATCTCGTCGCCGTAGTAGAGGATCGGCGAGCCGGGCAGGGACAGCAGCAGGGCGGTGAACAGCTCGATCTGGTT
>NZ_JAGXJM010000253.1:0-285 GCF_019091445.1 Streptomyces sp. GbtcB7 | reverse complement strand
CGCGAACACCGTGGGAGAGGTACAGACCGGTGCCCGATGTCGGCACGCTGGGAACCGAGAGCGAGAAGGTGGAGTCGACATCCCGCATCGTGCCGCCGAGGGACATTCGTGCTGTGCGTCCGGGTTGCGGGCTCGAGATCCACCCCCGGCCATCACGGACGGATGCCACGGCTCCGGGCCCCGTCGTCCAGGAACCCCCGAGGTCGGAGATGCCCCATCCCTTCCCGACGGATCGCGCCATGGCGTCCTTCACGTACACCGCGGTCGCGGCCGCGGCGGGCTCAC
>NZ_JAGXJM010000252.1:0-286 GCF_019091445.1 Streptomyces sp. GbtcB7 | reverse complement strand
GCGGGCAAGTCGCCCTCCACCGAACCAGACAGGCCGCTCGTCTCCGGCAGGTCGCAAAGCGACGGAGTAGCCGGCAACGACGTCGTCGCGGCCGGCTGCAAACCGCGGCCGGATGAGGACACCGGCACGTCGCATCCGACGCACGAACTCGCCTTCGTCGACGGATGCCGTCGCTGCGGCCCGGACGGTCCGCTCGAGCCGGTGGGCGTCGACTTCGACCGCACCGGTGCGTGCAGCCCGCGCGATTTCGGCCGGCTTCACGCCACGCTCTCCCATGCCCCGCCCG
>NZ_JAGXJM010000251.1:0-287 GCF_019091445.1 Streptomyces sp. GbtcB7 | reverse complement strand
GTCCGCAAGGAGATCGACACGCACTATCCGGACACGGTGTTGCTGGCGTAGGCGAACCAGTGGCCCGAGGGCGTCGTCGACTACTTCGGCGACTTCCCCTCCGGCGGAGACGAGTGCCACATGGCGTGCCACTTCCCCGTCATGCCGCGGATCTCCATGGCGGTACGCAGGGAATCCCGGTACCCGGTGTCGGAAATCCTGTCGAAGACCCCGGCGACCCCGTCCGGCTGCCAGTGGGGCATCTTCCTGCGCAACCACGACGAGCTCACCCTCGAAATGGTCACCGA
>NZ_JAGXJM010000250.1:0-288 GCF_019091445.1 Streptomyces sp. GbtcB7 | reverse complement strand
ATAATGATAGTTTAGCTCCTTATAAAGGAAAATGTGATGAACTAGAAATACTTAAAAAGTAAAACTTGCTACTCAAAGAAACCTTAGAAAAATTTGAGGTTGATAGTAAGTCCTTGAACATGATCCTTACCAATAAGGGTCACATTCATAAAAGAAATGGAATCGGATTTGTGAGAAGTCCTCACCAAAATCCAACCACCTTCATAAAAGGCCCTATCTTACATGTTCAACACCAAAGCAAATGCAACTTTTGTTGCAAACATAGACATAAAACTTATCATTGTCCAT